>SLQV01000103.1 GCA_007131285.1 Myxococcales bacterium | reverse complement strand
TACGGAGCTGCGCGCAGTGCCCAATTGTGGGGGGCTCCGGAGGGTGCGCCTGCGCGCCTGAGCGCCCAGCCCCCCTGGGCCCCCGCGGGCCCCGCAGCCACGCGCTCGCCGGGACCCCGGCCCACCTGGACGCGCCCGCCGTGCGCCCACACACGCGAACCCTGCTGCCGGCTAGGCTCAACCTCTTTCTTCAGCGTATTAGAACTCATCGCAGCCTTAGGTCACCTCACGCCGGGGTTTGTCGAGGGCCTCGTCGACCTAGCGCCAGACGGAGCGAGACGCCGTCCCTCGCCACCGGAAAGCGGGTCTTGAACTTGAAGCCACGCCACGTGACCCATGGGTCATGCGCGGTAGGGCAGGGCTTGCTTGAGCATCTCGGCTTGGGCTTGCAGGCCCAGGTGCTCCTGGGCGAAGGCGCGCGCGGCAAGTTTGTGCAGGTCTGGGTCGCGGAACCAGTAGGCGGCGCGGGTCAGGGTGGGGACGAAGCCACGTTTGATTTTGTGTTCGCCTTGGGCGCCAGATTCGAAGCGCTGGATGCCGTTTGCTAGGCCCCATTCGATGAAGGCGTGGTAGCAGAGCTCGAAGTGCAGGTGTTCCTGCCCGCAGAGGCTGCCCCAGTAGCGTCCGAAGAGGGCGCCTTCGCCGACGAATGCGAGTGCCGCCGCTTGCAGCCTGCCGGCATCGTCGCGCGCTGTGGCGACGCGAATCGCTTCGCTAAAATGGGCGCGCCAGTGGCTGAAGACGCCCGGCGGCAGGTAGGTGGGCGCGCCGCGCTCAGCGCAGGTATGGTGGTAGCAGGCGTAGAGTCGCTGCCAATCCTCGTCATTTAATTGCGTGCCGGGCTCGACCGCGAGGGTAAGGCCCTGCGCATGGGCGAGCTTGCGTTCCCGCCGCACCTGCTTGCGATGTCCCGAGCGCATGGCCGCAAGGTGCTCCTCGAAACATGTCCAGCCTCGGGATTCGAAGTGAAACTGGAGGCCGGAGCGCAACGCGAAGCGTGCCGAGTCGCGCGCAACACATGCCTCGGCTTCGCTTAGGTAAAGTAGCTGGATTGACTGGGCACCCGTTTCGTCGGCCAACTGAAAAAGAGCGGGCTCGAGGGCGGCGAAGCCTTCCGCCAAGGGTAGCTGGCCGGTCCAGCGCGCACTCGTGGCTGGGGTGAAGGGCACCATCGCCACAAGCTTGGGGTAGTAGTCGCGACCGCTGCGTTCCCAGGCGTCGGCGAGTCCCCAGTCGAAGATGTACTCGCCGTAGCTGTGGGTCTTCAGCGTTAAGGGAAGGGCGCATGCGAGCTTGCCTTGCGCCTCAGCAAGCAAATACAGAGGCGCGCATCCGCGCTCTTTGGCCACCGCGCCACCGCGCTCTAGCGCTTTAAGGAAATGGTAGCGGTTGAAGGGATCGTCCGCACGAACCACAGCGTCCCAGTCAGCGGCGGTCGTCTCGCCGAGCGAAGCAAGTATCCTGTGGACGTGCGTCATCTAGGTTTTAAGCCGCCGACACACCATCGGTATAGGCGGGTTTACTAGATTGCGTCTCGTCGTTCCAGCGGCGGCCGGCCGCATGTGCGCCGCAAGCCCGCGCCCGGCCGCCGCAGCGCGCTCAGCGACACACCAAGAATCCGAGTGAAACCCCGCCGCGCAAAAATCACGATTCGCTAGGGTTTTGGGCGTTGCGCTGCAGGTTTTCGCAGAAAGCGCGCAAGCTTTGGGCCCCTCGTGAGGCGTCCGTCGTACGCGGAGAACGAGGGATAGTCTCCGAGGGCGCGCGCGCGTGAAGTACGCCTTTGCGTTGGCGTGACCGCTTCAGAGCTTGCGCAATGGGGGCGCTCTGGAGCATAACGGGCGCGTCGACGGGTCCCTCTCGTCACCTTAGTGCGCTTGCCGATGGCTGATTCTTCTCTCACCGCCTGCCTGCTCCCGTGGCTTGTCGCCGTGCCGGCGCTTTCAGCGCTCGCGCTTGCCTGCCTGCGCCGCAAGCTCGGTGCCACGGGCGCTGCAATCTGCGCCAACTTAACTTTTGTTCTGAGCTTCGTGTTGGTCGCGCTCGCCGTGACAAGCGCACTGAGCGCAGGAGCCGTGACGCCGCATGACTACGTGGTCGGCCGTTGGCTGCGGCTCGGTTTCGGTGCAACGCCCGACGTCATCGCCTGGCATCTGCGTCTCGACGCGGTCTCGGGTGTTTGGCTGCTCATCATTCAAGGCGTAGGCGCGCTCATCGCGCTTTTCAGTGCCGGCTACATGCGGGATGACCCGTCGGTTGGCCGTTTCTTCGCGTTGCTTTGCTTCTTTCTCGCGGCGATGAACACGCTTGTGCTCGGCGCGAACCTTCCCACGCTTTTTCTCGGCTGGGAGGCGGTGGGGCTCGCGTCTTACTTGCTCATCGGGTTTTGGTTTCGGCGTGACGCCTACGCGCGGGCCGCGCAAAAGGCCTTCGTGGTCAACCGTATCGGTGACCTCGGCCTGCTCTTCGCGCTCTTTGCCGCCTACTTCCTCTTTAAGACTGTAGACATCGAAGCGATTGTCCAGGCGCTGCCGACCGCAGACAAAAAGACACTCGTGATGGGTTCCTGGCGTTTCGACGGTACGTACGCGGTGGCAGTCATGTTGGTCGGCGTTGCGCTGGCGGTGGTGGGCAAGAGCGCCCAGCTCCCGCTTTCGGGCTGGCTACCGGATGCCATGGCCGGACCGACCCCCGTCTCCGCGTTGATTCACGCCGCCACGATGGTGACCGCGGGCATCTATCTGGTGGTGCGTTTCGTGCCGGCCTTCGCGCTCGTGCCGACGCTTGCCGAGGTGTTTGCGGTGCTAGGTGCGCTCACCGCGCTCTTCGGTGCGACGGTGGCCCTCAGAGCAACGGGCCTTAAACGCGTGCTGGCCTACTCTACGATCTCCCAGCTTGGCTTTATGGTTGCGTTGGGCGCCCTTGGCGCGACGGGCGCCGCCGTCTTTCACGTGTTCACCCACGCCTTCTTTAAGGCGCTGCTCTTTTTGTCTGCGGGCGGTTTGATGCACGCGGCGCACACCGATGGCGACCTCGCGCTCGCGCCGCAGCCGCAGCTGAAGCGTCTTGCTCCAGTCGCCCACTTGGGTTTGGTGATTGGGTTCGCGGCGCTTGTAGGTATTCCGGGCTTCAGCGGTTTTTTCTCGAAAGAGCTACTGCTCGGCGCGGCCTTTGCGGAGTCCGGCCGCCTCAGTACCGGCGTGGGCATCTTCGCGCTGCTGACGGCGGCGTCGGTATGCACCGCGTTCTACAGTGTGAGAGCCTACCGCCGGCTGTTCTCGGTGGCGCCGGCGGGCGCGGCGGGCGCAAGCGCCGAGGTGAAAGCGGCAGAAACGCCAGCCGCCGCTCACGCAACGGGCCACCACAGCACCGAAGGTTGGCCGGAGCGGCTCGCGCTCGGCGCGCTAGCGGTGGGCGCGCTGCTTGCGGGCTGGCTCGAAGGCCACGTGATTGGCTTGCCTTTGCATGCGTTCCACAGTGCACTCGGCTTGACGCCGGACGCGGGGCACGCCTGGCAGCCGCTTGCGGCGGGCCTTGGCGCGAGCATTATCGGGAGCGCGTTCGCGTGGTGGCTCTTTCGTCCGCAGCCCGCGGCGGCCCATGCTGAGGCCGAGGCGCCGAGGGACAGCACCCAGGTGTCCACGACGACTGGTGCGGGGGCGCTCGCCTGGCTCGGTGCACGCGCTAGCGGTGAGTGGGGCCTTGCCACCACCTACCGTGGGGTGACGTGCGGCGTTGCGTCGCTGGCGCGCGTGACCGAAGGCATCGACAGCACGGTGCTCGTCGAAGGACCGCCTGCGAGCGGACAACTTGCCCGCGTCTCGGCGGGTTGGGTCTCGCGCCGCTTTCAGACGGGTGACCTGCGGGACACTCTGGGCTGGATGCTGCTCGGTTCGGCGGTGACTGCGCTGTGGCTGCTTTGGCCCAGTGCCTGTTTCGAGGCCGAGGTTGTGGGGAATGAGGTCCACCTGCGGGCGCGCGAGGGAAGAGGTTACGCCTACCAGTGGCACGTGGGCGCGCCCGGCGAAAAAGACGCCGCCTTCGGCGCTGCTTCGGCCACCCGCGCGCGCTTTCGGTCCGACCAGCTGGTCGGTGTCGCGCTGCACCTCACGTATCGCGGAGAGGTTGAGTTCTTGAACTTCGAAAACGAAGTGTTGCAGGACGGTGTGGTGTTGCCGGTTCACGCGTTGCGAGGGAGGTGGTGTAAGGGAGCCGCGGGCTGCCTGCCGCCGGCGCTGGTTTTGCGTAACGGCGACCCATGGCTGCTGCCGAACGACGCGCACGTCGAGGTGAACGGACGCGTGTCAACTGTTGCGGGGCAGCGACTCCGAGTTGGGGATACGCTTCGTGTCGGCGTGATGACCGGAAGCGTTCAGGGGCTTGTCGAGGCGGGCCTTGCGGTGCGCGGTCCTTTGCCCATAACCCGCACCACGCGCAAACGTATCGCGGTCGACGGCCTCGCCGATTCGGGGGCGACATCGCCTTCAGGCGAACCGCTGCCGCGCGCGGACCGTGGGCGGGCCGCAGTGCCAAGCGCCGCAGTGCCACCGCGAGATGGCAGCGAGGATAATCGGTGAGTGTTTTTCTTTTAGTGGCGCCCCTGTTCTTGGGTCTGGGTCTCGCCTTGGTTTCGAGGCGTACGGCGCGCGCGGCTGTCGTTCTCGGCGCGGCGACTACTTGGGTGCTTGCGGTCTACGCGCTTGCGTACCCAGCACGCCTGCTTTTCGCGCCCACAGCGCAGCCGTGGCTGCCCTCGCTGGGTGTTTCGTTGAAGCTTTCGGCGGATAGCGCGGCGCTGATGCTCGTGGCACTAGCTGCCACGATTGGGCTCGCGGTGGCGGCACTGGGTTGGCGCGCACTCGGGGTGCACTCGGAGCGCGGACGCGCAGCGGTTCTTGGGGGCACGCTACTCGCGGCCTCGATAAACTTTCTGGCTCGAGACGCTGTGCTCTACTATGCCAGCTTCGAGGCCGCGATTTGGCCCGCGCTGGTGGTGCTTTTCCTGCGTGGACACTCCGCAGCGGCCCAGACCGGGGCCCAGACCGGGGCCCAGCCCGGGACAGCCCAGGGGCCCAAAGTGGCGCTGCGCTTCTTTCTTTACACCTTCGCTGGCTCGCTCTGCATGCTGCTAGCGTTTGTTTACCTCGCTTGGCGCCATCAGGCACTGGCCGGAGGCGCATTGACCTTTGATTTGGCCGTGCTTGGCAACACGGTGCTGCCGCTTGGTGAGGCACGCTGGTGCTTTCTTGCCTTGCTCGCGGCATTCGCTATTAAGCTGCCGCTTATCGGCGTGCACGGCTGGCTCCCGCGCACTTACGCCGAGGCGCCCGCGGGTCTTGTCGCGCTGCTGACGGGCTTGCTGAGCAAGCTTGGCGCCTACGGGCTCTTCCGCATAGCTCTGCCGCTTTTTCCAGCGACCGCGCATCGCTTTGGGCCCACCATTACGGTTATCGCGCTTGTGGGCTGCCTCTACGCGGGTCTCTGCGCGCTACGCTTCAAGTCGCTGCGCCTGACGCTAGCGTATTCGTCGGTGGCGCATCTAGCCCTGCTGCCGCTCGGGCTCTTTTCGATGGAACCGAGTGGCCTTGAAGGCTTCATGCTGGCGATGGTGGCCCACGGTCTTAGCGCAAGCGGGCTTTTCTTACTGGTGGGCTGGCTCGAAGAGCGGGCGGGTGCGCTGCACGACGGCGAGCTTTCCAGTGACCGGCCCTGGGGCCTCGCTAGCGTGATCCCGCGTTTCGCGGTGCTCTTTGTGGCCTTCACCCTGGCGAGCCTTGCGCTGCCGGGGACCCTTAACTTCGCGGGTGAGTTCTTGCTCTTCTTAGGTGGCTTTAGCTCGAGCGCACTGCACCCCTGGTCGCGCTCCTTCGTGCTGACAGCGCTGGTGAGCGTGGTACTCGGCGCCGCCTACGGTCTTGGGCTCGTGCGTCGGGTGCTTTTCGGCGCGCCCCGTGATGGCAGCGCGCCCGGCGCGTCAGCACCCGACCTCGCGGGTCCGCAGGCTTGGGGGTTCTGGGGCCTTTTTGTCGTGATTGTGGGCTTAGGCTTCGCGCCTCACGTGCTCCAAAGTCCACTCAAGGCCGAACTCTCGGTTTATCGAGAGACGTTCCAGAGCCGGCTCCAGTCAACGTATCTCGATGATGAAGCGCGGCTGCTTGCCCGCGGCGGAGGTTTGGATGTCCGTTGAGCTAGCCCACGCATTTCCGCTAATATTTGCGGGTCTGGCGGGCCTGCTGCTCTTGGCAGTTGACATGTTCTCCAAGGAGCGGCCGCCCCTGCCGGAGCTGGCGGCCGCGAGTGCGCTGGTGACGTTGGCGCTTTCTATCGTGGTGCGGCTCAGCTTTATGTCCGCGACGGGTGGCGCGACGGCCGGACCAGGTCTCCTCGGGGGCGTCGCTCTCAGCGACCACTTTGTGTCGGACAACGCCGCGTTGGTCGCGGACCTCGCGATTGGCATCGGCGTCGTCTTCGCCGCGCTACTGGGCGGTCGCTACCTCCGTATTCACCGCATCGAACGCGGCGAATACTACGCCCTACTACTCTTCGCCCAAATCGGCGCGATGGTCTTCGCGCGCGCCAGTTCGGGCCTTGGGTTCTTTGTGGGGCTTGAGTTGATGTCGCTCGCGCTCTACGGGCTTGTGGCCTTTCGGCGCACCAGCGTCCGCTCGGTCGAGGCGGGCCTGAAGTACTTTTTCGCAGGCTCGCTCGCCGGCGCCATCGGCCTGTTTGGCTTTGCCTTGCTGTATGTTGCGACGGGTTCGCTTACGTTTGCGGGCATTGCCGCGGGGCTGACGGAACCCGGTGCCGGCGGGGTCGGTGTCTCTGCCACGGTTAGCGTTCTAGGAGTAGGCGCTGTACTGGCGGCGGTGCTCTTCAAGCTCGCTGTCTTTCCCTTTCATGCCTGGGCACCTGACACCTACGAAGGTGCACCCACACCTGCTGTGCTGGTGGCAGCGGTGGCGGTGAAGGCCAGCACTGTGATGGTGTTGCTACGCCTGTTGCTAGCGCTGGGGACGGATCCGCTCTGGCACACTGGTGTGAAGGCGCTGCCTTGGGCGCTTGGCCTCTTCGCAGTGCTCGCGCTTCTTGTCGGCAACTTTGGCGCATTCTCGCAGCAAAATGTGAAGCGCATGTTGGCCTTCTCTTCGATTGCCCACGGCGGCTACTTGCTGGCTGCGCTCGCGGTTGCCGCGCTCGTCGCCATGCCCGAAGTGCTGAGCATTCTCGGCTGGTACGTCGTGGCGTACGCGCTCGGCCTGAGTTTGACCCTCGGCGGCCTGATGGCCCTTGGCCGGACCGGTGCCGAGCCCGTGCACCTCGACGACCTTCGCGGCGCCTTTGCCCAGGCACCGCTGCCCGCCTCGGCGATGGCCGTGGGCCTGCTCACCTTGCTAGGCATGCCACTCACCCCGGGCTTCATCGGCAAGCTTGGCCTTATTGTGGCCACCTTCGGCCTCGGCAGTGAGGGCGTCTGGCTGGCGGTGGCGATTGTGGCGGGCTCCGTTGTTAGCGCGGGCTACTACCTGCCCGTCACCATCTCGCTTTTCCGCCGCGCCCCCGAAGCCGCCCGCGAAGCTGCCGCCGCGCCCAACGCGAGCGCCCCGGCCCTGGGTTTCCCACGCCTCAGTCTCTCTCTGCTGGCGGCTCTCGCCCTCACCGCCGCCGCCGGCCTCGCCCCCTTCCTATTCAGCAGTCTCCTCTAGCGAACCTGAGTTCGCTTGCTGACTTGGTGGTGTTGCTGGCGCTGCTCGCGTGCCGCTGACGCAGCGGTCTGCTAGTTTGACCGGGTGCAGGGACGTGCCCTAGGCGCTGCCCGGCCACAGCGATCCTGCCGGAAACGTCGGCACTTTCGTGCGGCTAGCCATGGAAGCTGCCTGGGGACGATGCGTGTGCCCACCGGTAGCTGCGCGACCTGTTGCCATCGAGCCTAAGTTAAACCGCTCCGGTGCCCCGGGCGCTCGGGAACCACTTAATCATGTCTAGGAAAACGAAATGGGCCTTTGCAGGGCTTGCGGCCGGTTTCGCGCTGGGCGCGCTCGCTGCCTGCGAGCCAGGCAACTCGGCGGTGTGCGACGACAACCCGTGTTTCTCCCGCGAGTGTCCAGGTTTCCCCGGTGACCAGGTGTGCGGCCTGGCAACCGCACCGCCAAAGCAGGGTCGGGAGGCTGGACGTAGTTGTGCTGCGGGCTGCCCCGACGATGCGCCCATGTGCGACCGTGCATTGGACCGCTGTGTAGCCTGTTACCGTCATAGTGATTGCACGGAAGACGAGACCTTCTGCGATGTCTCTGCCGGGCGTTGTCGCACGCGCTGCGAGCGCCACGATGCGTGCGGGGACGCGACGCTTTGGTGCGCGGAAGGCTACTGCCGGCCCCAATCGGAACTCGAGTTCTGGGGCGATACGTCCTTCGAAGTGGGCTACCTTCGGCCGCAGATCATCGCGGAAGGCGCGAAATTTGGTTCGTCGCTTGCACTGTCCGCGGATGGCCGAACGCTCGCTACGCACGCGCAGTCAGGGAGTGGTGAAGTTGAAGTCTGGGTTCTGGGCGCGGATGGCTGGCAGCGTGAGGCGCGCCTGCTCGCCGAGCGCTATTCAGACCCTTTTCTTCATCTAGAATATGCGCTGGCGCTCTCTGCCGATGGCAACGTGCTTGTGGTGGGTGACCCTCATGAGGTGTCGCTTGATAAAGGCGTCTTCACTACGTTCCGAAGCGGCGGAGCGGCTACGACCAGCGCTGGCGATATGCCAGGTGCTGCCTACGTTTTCGAAAGAAGGTCGGGCGTCTGGAGCCTTAGTTTTGTGCTCAAGCCCAGCAATGCGCACGCGCCACAACGCTTCGGTGCCGCCGTCGCGCTTTCGGCGAATGGACAGGTCCTCGCTGTCGGCTCCCCGCGCGAACGCTCCGCAGCGAGCGGCATCGATGGTGTACAGACGGACCTGAGTGTGGAAGATGCCGGCGCGGTCTACCTATTCGAGCGGACGACCGATGTGTGGCGGCAATCAAGCTATCTGAAGGCAAGCGATAACAAAAGTGGTCTGTACTTCGGTTATACGCTCGCGTTGAGTCGAACGGGTTCTGTTTTGGCCATTGGTGCGCCGAGTCAACTCGACGATGACGAGTCGGTGTATCTCTTCGAATCCCGAAGTAGGGAATGGGAGGAGCGCCAGGTATTGCGGCCAGATGGGCCTGACAACAACGTAGGTTTCGGTGAAGCGACTGCGCTTTCGGCGGATGGCCGCGTCTTGGTCGTGTCGTCGAGCTACGAAGATCTCGATGCGTTTTTGCCGACCCCGAACATCTCCCTAAAGGGCGTGGTTCGGGTCTATGAACGCGCCCAGGCTTCTTGGAACGAGACGGCTGTCCTCTTTCCTCAAACCGAGCATTCAAGTTTCGACTTCGGTCGGGGCGTGGCGCTTTCCGACGACGGTCGTGTTCTAGCCGTCGGCGTGCCAGGTGACTTCGGCGTCGGCACTGGACTCAACCCGCCCATGAACAGCGATGAGAGATTCGCTTCTGGCGCTGCCTACGTCTTTCAGCGATTCCATCGTGATTGGGAGCGTAGGCTCTATGTCAAGCATCGTTTTGAACAAACGAGGACCCGTTTTGGCCTTGGCGTCGCCCTAAGCGCATCCGGCGACACCCTTGCGGTGAGCGCGAATGAAGACTTCGGTTCCTCGGTCGAGGGGAGCATCCTGGACCGTCAAGGTGAGCCGGAATACATGTCGGGCTCGGTGACTGTTTTCAAGCGTGCGCCCGAGTAGCCCGCCACGCCGCGTGGTCCGGGTCTCGTGCACCCCGCCGCCCGCATCTCATCTACTTGTGCTGTGCAAATAAATACTTGCATGAGACAAGTATTTGGCGTGCATGCATGCCCAGCTCCCGGGTGGCTGTGCTTGGGCGCGCTGTGGCTCATCGTGTGAGAGGCGGGGTGGAATGCGCCCCGCAGCCACGCGCGCGCTCGACGCGTGCGAGGTCCTCGAAAGGCCACGTTTGGCGGCAGGTGTCGTCGCGCTGGCGCGCTGGCGACGAGTCCCGGCTGAGCGGCAACGCGCTTCGTGTTGCGTGATCGTCTCTGCGCCTAGCTCAAGGCGCGTGGACTCCACTCAAGATGAAATTATCCGCAGAGAGTGTATACGCGGAGGCAGTGCTTCGGTTAACGTTATGAGGCGGGGAGAGGTTGCGTCCGGGGTTGGCGGCCACTGCCTGTTGTTGAGCGTCGGCTTTTGGGGAAGTCCGCGCAGCGCGAGGTGGTGTGTTTCAGGGGAGGCATTGATGAGCCTATTATGTCGCTATGGTTTTGTGGGGGCGCTCTGCGTTGCCTGGTTGGGGGCGCAAGGGTGCTCTAAGGACGACCTTGCCGGTCTTGGAAGCGAGGCCGCCGAAGCGGAGCTGGCGCCCGATCCCGCTCTCACTGAACCCGAGGCAACGCCCCCGGTCGACCCGGAAGGTGCGAATAACGGTGAGACAGAACCGGGCGTCTGTGGCGCTGTGGGCGCGAGCTGCACCGAAAATAGCCAGTGCTGTGATCGCGCTTGCGCGGTGGAGGACGATGGGACGGGGCGCTGTGTCGCAGCGCGCTTTTGCAAGGCACAGGGTGCGGCATGCACGCAAGCCGCCGACTGCTGTAGCTTTGCCTGCGGGAGCGACGGCACCTGTGGCGGCTCTGACGACCTCTGTGCGCCGAGCGGTGCAGATAGCCCCTGCGACGCCGCTAGCGATTGTTGCAGCGGTCGCTGCGAGGCGGCTAGCGAAGACGGCCCTACGGTGTGCACCGCGCTTGCGGGAGGTACCTGCCAGAGTCTCGGTGAGCGCTGCACCACCGAGGGCACCGTCGAAAAGACCGAGTGCTGTTCGGGTTGGTGCGTAGCCATGGGCACGACCTCCGATGGCAGCAGCGACCTGCGCTGCGGCATCGTCAGCGCATGCCGCTCCACGAATGATATCTGCGACGAAGCTAGCGACTGCTGCTCCGGCCTCTGCGATAGCGATACGCATAGGTGCGTCGTGACCAAGAAGAATGGTGGAGGTCCTGGCAGTCTGCTTGTTGGCGAGCCGTGTGTTGAAAATAACAATTGCAGGTCGCAGACCTGCGCGAGCAGCTACCTCGGCGGTCCCCGAACGTGCCAGCGACTCGGCGGCTGCCTGACGCAGTACGAACTCTGTGAGCGAGACGAGGACTGCTGCTCATGGGACCCGCTCAACTTCTGCAATGCGCGGGGCGGCAGCGAAGGCGGCTGTAAGGAAGACGACGGCGTCAAGACCTGTGCAGAACGGGGAAGCAGTGGTCACGGTGCGCCCGGAGAAGTGTGCGGTACCGGAGAGGGCTCGGGAACCGGGACGTGCTGCGGCGCCACTGGGCCAGTTGACCCAAGCGTCTGCCGCGTGACCAGCTTTGGCACCAACCGCTGTTTCGGCTCCGCCATCGACACAAAGTACGAGGATGGTGAACCCTGCGTATTCGGTGAACAGTGCGAGAGCAATCTCTGCCTGCCCTACGAAGACCAAGAGGCGGGCGAGTCGGGACTTCGCTGCGAGGCCGAGCCGCTTGAAGCCGGCGAGACTTGCACCGTTGACATCGACTGCGTCTCCCTCATGTGTGACGACTTCACGTGCCAGGAAGCGCCTGCCCCCGGCGAGGAACCACTCGAATGCCTGCCACTCGGCGCAAGCTGTGAAGCTGACGACGCCTGTTGCTCCAGCTTCTGCAACACCTGGCTCAACACCTGCGCCACGCGGTCGACGCTCATCTAGCCATGCGGCAACTGGGAACGCAGCGCGGCGCTGCCGCCGGCTGCCGCTCTCGCAGAGAAGCCCGCGTCACCCTTGCCGGGGGCGCGGGATCGCGCTGCTCGTACCGTCGTCGCCAAAAATACGCCTGCCCTTAAGCTGTGAAGGGCGGCTCACTTGGGGCGGTGAACGTGGGCTAGAAAGGTTTCGGAGAAGTGGCCGGTGGCCTGGAAGTGTTGCATTTCCACCATGCTTTGAATGCCGGGGCCGAGGTCCAGGGTGCTGGCAGGATAGCGGGCTTCGTAGCCTTCGAAGGGGCTTAGGGACGCGCGCGTGAGTGTCCCGGCGATGGCGCACTCAGCCAGGCTCAGCAGCGTTTCAAGGCGATTCATCTTCATGAAGGGGCAGGTCGCGCACCCGCCGCCAGTGGAGCAGCCCTCGCTCGCGCGCGCGCCCGGCAGCAAGGGCAGGGCGGCGGTGCCGGATGTGAGGGCGGCGCTCGGCGTGACGGCTTCCGTTGCGACGGGAAAGATGAGGTCGATGGGCGCGGCGTTAGGTGGCAGGGCTTCTTTCAAGCTGTGAATGATGGCGGTCGCCATGCCGGTTTCGGTGCCGAGAATGAAGCGCCTTGAGCTTGAGCGGGTGGCGGCGTCGGTGATGTAGTTGAGGATGTGGGAGGTTGAGCCCACGACGCCGCGGCCCTGCTGTGCCGCGCGTTGGGCCAGGCGAAACATCTCGCCGGGCACCTCGAAGTGGGCGGTGACGTGGGCATCGGCGTAGTCGGAGGCGATGCGCTCGGCGACGTCGGCGCCGAAGGCGTGGTGCACGACGCAGACGCCCTGGGTGAAGTAGCTGAAGCGCGCAGCCAGGTCGCGGGCGAGGGCTGCGCTTAGCTGCGGGTGCAGTGTCTGGAGCGCGTCGTTGTTGTCGTCTTGTCCGAGGGCCTCTAGGAGCGTGGCGATGTTTGCACCCATGTAGGCGTCGGGGCCGAAGAAGAGGCGCGCCTCGGGCCGCCGAATGCCGAGCTCAACAAGGGTGCGCACCACGTTCGACGAGGTGCACGTGACGGTGGCGAGCTTGGCGGCGGCGCGCGCTTTGGCTTGCAGGCTGGTGTTGACGTAGATCACGTGGGCGGCGGAGGGTGCTGCGGCGGCGGTGTCGAGAAAGGCGTCGTAGGCGGGTGCGTCGGCGGCTTCCGCGAGCGTGCAGCCGATGGGTTCCCGGGAGAGGCGCAGCACGGGAATGTGCTCAAAGCCGCCGCGGTCGAGGAGCGCGCGCACGTTCTCCGCCATGAAGTCGACGCCAAGAATGGCGATGGTCTGCGCGCCCGCCTCCGCCATGCGAATTGCCGCGGATGCCATGGCGAGGGAGTCGGCAATGTGGACCCGAGGGCTCTTGACGGCGTGCAGCACGCTCTGGAGTTCC
>SLQV01000108.1 GCA_007131285.1 Myxococcales bacterium | reverse complement strand
CCACAATTGGGTACGGAGCTGCGCGCAGTGCCCAATTGTGGGGGGCTCCGGAGGGTGCGCCTGCGCGCCCGTGCCCCCGCGGGCCCCGCAGCCACGCGCTCGCCGGCCCACCGGGACCCCGGCCCACCGGGACCCGCCCACCGTGCGCCCTCTCCCGGCCGCCGCCGGGCTCAATCTATTCCTTCACCGTACTAGTGTTGAACGGTCTGCGTGAGCCAGCCATGGCCGATGGCGAGAACTCGCTCGCGCTCCAGGAGCTCTGCCAGCACAACGGCACGTTGCAGCGGCGTGTTAAGTGGATGCGTTCGACGCCAACTCTCAAGCGCTAGAGCGCGCTTCAGCACGGCGAGGGATTCGAGCGCGTCGGCATCGCTTAGCGCGACCGAGCTCAGCGATTCTGTAAGGCGTTCCATGCGAGATGGGGGTTTAGGGCAGACGCGCACGGGGAGGCTACCCCTAACCTCCGCAAGGATCTGGGCGCGCTCAAGCGCCTGACCGAGGGTTCCGAGGCTATCGATAAGTTTGGCGCCCTTTGCGTCCTCAGCGGACATGAGACGGCCATCGGCATAGGCAGCCACTGCTTCCGGCGCAAGCCCACGGCCGTCCACGACGCGCTGCACGAAACGCGCGTGGGTTTGCTGCATGAGCGTGACGATGCGATCTGTCTCGCTGGGCGTGAAGCCACGCGTCGCGCTCTGCATGCTGGCGTGTGCGCCTGCTGAGGCACTGGCCGCACGAATGCCGATCCGATCGAGCAGGGGCGCGAAGTTGGGTTTGCCGCCCACGACGCCAATGGATCCGATTAAGGCCGCGGGTTGAGCGATGATCTCTGTTCCGGCCGCCGCGATGTAGTAACCTCCGCTTGCTGCCATGGTGTCGATATGAACCACGAGAGGCTTGCGAGCTCGTACGGCCTTGAGCGCCAAGAATAACCGATCACTAAGGCGGGCTGAGCCCCCCGGCGAATCCATGCTCACGACCACCGCCGTGCACTCCGGGTCGCGAGCGGCTTTATTAAGTGCTTCGATAAGTCGCTCGTCCTGCGCTTGAGAACCTTGGAATGAGCCGATCATGCCTTGGATAGGCACGAGAGCAATGTACGCGCCCGGCGGCGGCGTGTCGCTGTCGCCAGACGCGATCAGTGCGAAGAGCTGGCCGAAATTGAAGCTAATCCGCTTGCGTTGTTCGGGCGATTCAAAGTGGGTCACGCCGGTCGCGGTCATCAAGGCATCTCGCGCCGTCGCCAATGTCTCGACCGCGTCGACAAGACCGAGCGCCTTTGCGCTCTGCGCATCAATCGGTGCGCCTTCTACGGCCCGCTTTACGTCAGCGAGCTCAAGTTTGCGCGCCTTGGCCACACTAGCTATCCAGAGGTCTAGCTGAGTGGTGGCTAGCGCAGCGAGTCCCTCCTGGACCTCTGCGCGCGGCGTTTTGCGAGTGAAAGGGTCGGCGGCGCCTTTGCGGTCACCCACCTGGATGATTTCAGGAACGATGCCGAGTGTGTCCAGCAGCTCCCTCAGGTGAAACCACTCGAAGGCAATGCCGCGTGTGTCGAGTTCACCGGCCTCGATCAGCGTGATGCGGTCGCAGCTTTCCGCGGCGGCGAGGTAGGACTCCATATCCGCGCCGAGCAGGTGGCAATGGATAGCGAGATTGCGAGCGCGCAGTGTGGCGACACCATCTTTGAGTCGACCTGACGTACCCATAGGCGCACTCCAGGCATCGAAGCGTAGGAGTACGCCCTTAACCATGGGGTCGTCCGCAAGCGTCTGAGCAATCTGCTGAAAATGAAAGCCTGCGGGGCCGTCGGCGTGCGCCACGTCGACCGCGTCGGAGGTTTCAGCTTGATCGCTCCCAAGCAGCCAGACTTCCTCGATATGCTCGGTCTTTTGCCCCCCTGAGCAGGCGCTAGCTAGGCTCGCAAAAGATAGGGCTAACGCTAAGGTTGCGCGGGTGCCGTTGTCGTTAACCATAACGCGTGTGTTAGCAGCGCGGTCACCGCGGTGCACCGTCCGTCGCACAAGCCGACATGTCTAGGGGTGTGGCTGTGCAGGGGGGTATGTTTACGGAATGCCCCCGGGTTTTCGGGAGTAAATCCCGCAGACCCTCCCCACTGCACCTCTAAAATGTGGCCTAAAGCTGCGCGTGGGGTCCCAGCGCCCACTCGGCTCTTTTCTGCGGTGTTTTCGCTTTCTCGACCCCCTGAGCGCCTACCTAAGGAGCGAGCATTCAAGGCTCGAAAGCCAGTGGCGGAGGCGCCGGAAAGTTGCCTCGGGCGAGCTTGTCTCGAAGTGTCTCAAGCCATGCGGGGCTGTCGCGCTGCTGGGCGAGCCGTGTAAGAAGCTGGTGGCTCTCGTCCAAACGCCCGCTTGATGCCAGACAGAGCGCAAGCATAAGGCCCGCTTGCTGGGAAGCGCGCGCCTCTGTCATTTCGGCCCGTGTCAGTGCCACGTTTGGGGCGCCTTTCGCGCGAAGACAGAGATGCTCCGCGACAGCACTTTGGTAGTATTCCATGGCTAGAAATGCAGAAGCTGGCGGTATCCGATCCGCCGCTGGGGAAGGAAGCCTGCGCTTCCGATTGGAAGGGGACCGTTCCTTCGTCGATCCAGCCGAATCGCTGGGCGTTTCAGGCTTTTGCGGCGTGGGTTTGCTGCGTGTGGGGCCGGACGCACGTGCCGGGCGGCGTTCCGATTGGAGACGTGCAGCCCTGGCGCGCAGGTGCGGGCCTGCAGCACCCAGCTTGTCGTCATGCAACCAAGCGCTTGCGTGCTGGGCGAGGTTGTCCTGCCGGTCCGGTGACAAGAACATAGACGCCGCTCCGACGTTCGCGGGCGTGGCTTCCTCTTCATTGTGGGTGATCGTGTCGGCGTTAGAAGATGGGGTCGCGTACCAAAGTGCCCCTCTCTCCCGCAAGCTATGGCTGACTTCTGCGCCTTGCGCGGGCTTTAGCGTAGGCAATGGGTGTGCTTGTGTGGCCGTAGACGCGAGAGCCTGTGCGGTGAGCCAAACTTCGGTGATCAGCGTTCGCCAGCGTTCGCTCGACATATCTACCTGAGTGCCGGCGAGCACACGTTCTAGACACGGACCATCGAGGGTAGCGAGGCAGCGCTCGGCGGTGCGTAGTCCGACCGTTGGCCCGTTCGTCAACGCGCTGCACCAGCGCCAGCTCCCGACGGCGATCGCGATAATCGTGCCGACTAAGAGCATCCAAAGCCAGCGCCGTTTGTCGCGCTTTCCTTCGCCGCTAGTCAAAAGAGACGGCGGCGCGTCGTTGGGTGTCGCTGGATACACTTTTGCGTGTTGGGTTGGCACTGTGCCCTCATTTTCCGAGCCCTAAGTTCGGTCATCTAGGGGGACGCTGCCAGCAGTCCCGCTTTGGCCTCCGCCCGGTGAGCGGCGGCTACGTCACGCTTTCCCGGTGCGCTTAAGACGTGAATGGTCCAAGATCCCTCTGGCGCCATGAATATTGGGGTTCGCGGTGTTTGACGGTTTCTAGTTATCGGTCCCCGCTCTCGGATGTCCAAGATTAGCCCATGTCCACGTGTTTTGCCCTTCGAATTGAGCATACCTTACTGCGGCCAAATGCGTCCGCGTCCGCGCTCGCGGCGCTGGTGGATGAGGCGGCCGCTCTGCGTACTCGCGCGGTCTGCGTCTTGCCCCACGCGGTAGACGCATGTCTGGCGCACCCAGCGCTGGGCGAGCGCATTCTTGTGAGTGTAGCCGCATTTCCCTACGGAGCGTCCGCGCGCGCCGCCAAAGTCGCTGAGATTCATGCGCTTTTTGAGGCTGGGGTGGCCGAGGTTGACGTTGTCCTCGACTGGGGCGCCTGGTTGCGCGGTGATGCGAGTTCCGGCCCGGATGAAATCGAGGCGCTGGCGACGTCGCTCGGGGATCTGTGGCAGCGGGTGAAAGTGATTTGTGAAACCGGGATGCTGACGCAGGCCCATCTTGACCCGCTGTGCCAAGCGCTGAACGATACGCGTGCGTTCTGCGCGAAAACAAGTACCGGTTGCGTGCCAATCGGCGCGAGCGTGGAGTCAGTACGCTACCTGCGCGAGCGCCTCTGCCCCGACATTCTCATTAAAGCGGCAGGCGGAATTGGCGAGCGCGCGTTCGCGGAGCAGCTGATCGAAGCGGGTGCTGACTTTATCGGCACCAGCCGCAGTGCAACCCTGATCGAGGCGTCAAGCTAGCGGCTGCAGTCGCTCCATGCGCTCTCGGCAGCGGCGCGCTTGACGCCTAAAATAGGGGGTGTTTCTTTGGCCAAAAGCCTTCGCGCACGGGAACGACGGGTAGGGAAGGCGTTTGGGCGGGAGCGTGATTGCGTTCCCTCATGCCCGCACCTAAACTCGCCCGCATGAGCCTACCGACCGTCACTGAAGCGAACTTTGAAGCAGAGGTCTTGCGCGCCCCGCTCCCGGTCTTGCTGTTGATATCTGACGTTATATCACCGGCATCCGGCGAAGTGCGCAACATGCTCCTCCAGGCTGCGCGTGAGCACGAGGGCAAGCTCAAGGCGCTTGAGGCGCGCGCCAGCCACGTGCCGATGTTGCTTCAAGCGTTGCGCGTCCAGAGCTTGCCAATGCTCTACCTTTTTCAAGGAGGTCAGCCTGTCGCCGCACATCCGGGGGCTCTCACCGCGCAGGCGCTTCGCGAGTTGATCCAGACGGTGCTGCCACGTTCTCAAGCTGAAATCTCCGGAGCCGAGCTGGCGCAGCTCCTCAAGCAACGTGCGGCGGTCCCCCTTGATATTCGCGATGCTGCGGCGCATGCCCGCTGCCGTATTCCTGGCGCGCTGCACGCTGAGCTTCGCGACGTCGATGCAGCTAAAGTCGCGCCCTCGGATGGGCGGCTGCGCGTTCTTTACGGTCGCACCCAAGAAGAAGCCCAGGTGAAAGCCGAGGCACTTGCTGCGGAAGGCGTCGAAGTTGCGTTCCTCGCCGGCGGCTTCTTGCATTGGGAGGCGGACGGATTTGACATCGAACGTAGTTGAAGTGGCGCGCTTTGAATACGGTCCGGCGTCAGTGAAAGGCTTCGGCGTGCCGGCGTGCGGCCTGTCGCATGTTTTCTGCTTTGCAAACTGTGCCAGTGCTGTAACCCTAACAAGAAAGTTAGAACCTTGAGGGCTTCACAGTGTGACGCTGAGCGAATGCAGTGGCGGTCTCGTTCTGGCACGCAAAAACCTTGCCGTTGTCGAATCATCGGTTCGGTGCATGGGTTGGCCCGAGCGCATGAGTCCCTGTTTCGCGGAAACGTGGCGCGCGCCTGAGTGACTGAGCGTTAGCTTATGGGCCCTGGCGCGCTGCGCTGAGGGTTGCCCCGGCGCCGGGACGCTCCAAGGTAGGTCTAGACGACCATAACGAGGTGGACAGGTGCGGCAGCGTGTTGCAGCTAAACCGCGTTGAAAACTCGGCTTTGTCGGCGCTGAGCCGATGGGGTGGAAGGCATTCAGGGGTAGTTTGTTTTGGATTCGGGCCTTTGAAAGGCCCCAAGGAAGGCGGAACTTAGTATGGACATGGGAGTAGTACCCGGGCTTGCAGGCGTGCCGGTGGCGCGCTCAGGCATCTGTTATCTCGATGGGTCGGTCGGCAAGCTGCAATATCGCGGCTACTCAGTCGAAGAGCTCTCGGAGCATTGTTCTTTCGAAGAAGTCGGATACCTGCTCTTGTTCGAGAAGCTTCCGACGTTGCGGGAGCTTGACCGCTTCCGTTTAGAGCTGACCCGCGAGCGTCGCGTCAAATTCCGCATCATTGATATGCTCAAGACGCTCCCCGAAGGTGGCCATCCTATGGATGCGTTGACAGCGGCGGTGGCAGCGATGAGCATGTTTTACCCCGGTAATCATGTTAGCGACTCTGAGTTTAGGCGCGACTGTGTCGTAAGGTTGATGGCTAAGTTCCCTACGATTGTCGCTTCTTGGCATCGGATCCGTTTTGGCGATGACCCGATCAAGCCGCGAACTGATTTGGGTCACGCTGCGAACTTCCTCTGGATGCTGACGGGAGAAGAACCTGATCCGCTGGCTTCGCGCGTGCTGGATGTCGCCCTAATTCTCCACGCCGAGCACTCGATGAACGCTTCAACCTTTGCGGCCAGGGTGACCGGTTCCACCCTTGCTGACCCCTACGCGGTGGCGTCGTCGGCGGTGGGGGCGTTGGCGGGCCCTTTGCATGGTGGTGCCAACGAGCAGGTGCTAGAGATGCTCGCATCGATGCCTTCGTCCGAACCCGTAGCGGTCCGCGCTTGGGCAGAGGAGCGGCTGGCGCGCAAAGAGCGCATTCCGGGCTTCGGTCACCGAGAATATAAGGTCAAGGACCCGCGTGCGGTCATTCTGCAGCGCCTAGCGGTGCAGCTCTTCGGCAAGCTTGGCCGGACCGAGACCTACGCCCGCGCTGAAGAGCTCGAGCGTCAGATGGAAGACCTTGTTGGCCACAAAGGGGTCTACGCGAACGTCGATTACTACTCAGGTATCGTCTACCAAAAGATCGGCATTCCTCGGGACCTGTTTACGCCGGTCTTCGCTATTGCCCGGATTGCGGGTTGGCTGGCTCACCTGCTCGAGCAGCTGAAAGAAAACCGCATCTTTCGTCCATCACAAGAGTGGTCTGGTGAAGCCGACAGGTCGTTCGCGCCTGTCTCGGAGCGCTAGTTTGAAAGCCACGGCTCCGGGAGGGGACACTTGAAAAATGTCCGAGGCTGTTCAGGGGGATGAAGTCCACCGCCGCGCTTCCGCCGTACCTCGGAAAGGTGGCCTATCGCTGCGCACGGTGCGTCCGCACAGCGCGCCGTCTGGTGGGATGTGTTCGCTTGTGAGCGAACCCTGAAAGCTTGCGTTTGCGTCACGCACTGGCGGAGCTCGGGCTCTAAGCGGCCTGTTGGCCGTGCCGGCCCAACAGAGGGCGCAGCGCCTCGTTATGCCGACGCCGCTTTTTTGTGTCGAGCCAGGGCGCCGAGCTAGACTCAGCCCATGCTAGGGTCGACGGAGTCGGGAGTCACAGCAAAACAACGGCGCCCATTTTCCTTCTTCCGGAAGGGCGCGCGCTCGGAGGGTAGTGGCGAGCGGCCAATCGTTCGCGCATCCGGCATCTACAAGTTTTTCGGGCCAAGCCGTCCAGTGCTGCGCGACGCATCGCTTGAGGTGGCCCGCAACGAGTTTGTGTTCATTACCGGGCCGAGCGGTGCCGGCAAAAGCACGCTGCTCTCGCTACTTTATCGTGGGCAGCAGTCGGATGCCGGTGCGCTTGAGGTATGCGGTCACGATTTGACGCAATTACCTGACAGTCGCGTGTGGGCATTGCGTCGCCACCTAGGTTTGGTGTTTCAGGATTTTAGGCTTGTGGACCACTGGTCCGTCGCTGAGAACTGTGCGCTGCCACTCGAGATTTTGCGCCTCTCCGGTAGTGTCATTCGAGTGCGCGTAGGCGAGACGCTCGAGCGCGTCGGTTTGAGCGGGGTGGCCGCAGCGACGGCACGCTCGCTCTCCGGCGGAGAAAAGCAACGGCTAGCAATCGCGCGGGCCATCGTCCACGAGCCCAAACTCCTGCTTGCAGACGAACCTACGGGCAACCTGGATCCGCAGCTTTCTATCGATATTCTTTCGCTATTCGAGGAACTGAATCGCGAGGGGACCACGGTCGTTTTTGCCACTCACGATCACGCACTTATCGGAAAAACCAACCACCGCACGCTTGCGTTGGACGAGGGAGTGCTGGGTCCTCTGGCGCGCCCGCGTAGCGCCTCGGTGACTCGCCTAGTGGCAGCAAGTTAAAGGAGCAACTCACATGCGGATGGCTTATTTATTCAGGCGCCTGCAGCGCACATTACGTGCAGGCCGCGTTTCTGCGCTGGCATCGATTGTGAGTTTGAGTGCAGTCATGCTTGCACTTGTCGTCGCAGTGTTAGCGTTGGGAAACGCGCGTCTGCTTCCTGTCACTGATGTGCCTGAGCGGTTGGTGTCGCTGCTGCTTGACCCAGCGACTACGGAAAGCGAACTAGCATCGATCGAGCTCTTTCTCGAAGGATCTGCGGCAGTGAGCCGCTTCGACGTTCTGGAACCCGAGCGCGTGGCCGAGCGCATCGGCACGGCTGGAGGGTTGAGTGTGGACGCACGCCAGCGCGTTGCGCAGCTAGAGTTGCCGGCCGTTGTCGAGGTATCTTTACGTTCCGGCGCTGAGACAGGTCCGGCGCTTACGACGTTGCTCAAGCAGGTCGGGCGCTTTCCGGTAGTGCTCGACACGGTTCTCGCCGAGCCTATTCAGCCAGACACCGGCAGCCGTGGCGTGCTGTTGTGGATTGCAGGGATCTTCTGTCTGCTCTTGCTCGGCGCGTTGGTTGTAACGCTTGGCTACAGCACGCAGCTTGCCTACGCGCGCCAAACTCAGGAAATAGCGCTTGCGCGTCTCTTCGGTGCCTCGGAGCGTTTCGTTCGCCTTCCATTCGTAGTGGACGCAGTGGTGCGGGCTGTGCTGGCGGCGGTGTTTGCGCTTGCTCTCAGTTACGGCCTGTGGAGCGTGAGCCTTGGGCCCGGCAGCGCCCGGTTCATGGGCGAGCGTGGCTGGAGCTTTCTGTCTATTGAAGCGGTGTTGGGCTTCATCGTCATGGCGAGCGTTCTAGGTTGGATCGGGGCGGTTGTGCCACTTTTGTTCAGTCGATGGGCGCTCGGTGGCCCGCGTCGAGAGGGCAGCGCGTGGTAGGTTCGCACAAGGCTACTGAAACAAGCCATCGGTCTCCGGGGGTCAGCGCGCGCGTGCCTGGTCGCAGGGGCATCGATACTGTCTTGGTCGGCACGCTGGTTTGCGGTGGGCTGTTGGGCCTGGCAGCGGGTTCCGCTTCGGCGGAACCGACCGGAGCGGAACCCGCTACGCAGAACGCGTGGGGACGTGTGCTCTATCGTGTGGCTCAGGCGAAGCGCGCGCCCGCGGCGTCTGCTTGGGCGTTGCGTGCGCTTGAAACGGGCATTGCGCGTACGTCCACGGAAATGGCGGGCAAGAGAGCGCCAGCGGCACGGACTTCAGTCGGTGTTATCGACGCGTCGAATCAAGCATTGGCCACCGTTCCGGTGGGTGAACGTTTTCCTGCTGGGCCCGGCGAGCGACCCCAGGAGGCCGCAGCAGGCGGGCTTGCCTGGTCTTTGCCCGTGACCGATAGCGTTCCCCCTATCTCGGACGACGTTAACTTGGACGCGGCTGCTAGCGGCGAACGTGAGGTGCTCACGGTTCTTCAGTCCGAGTTTTTGCGCAAGCGTGGACAGCTAGCGGCGCCCGTAGCCTACGCACGGCAGCGTACCGTGACCTCCACGGCGGAGGGCCCGGCACTGCTATTTGAGACAACGCCAGGGACAAAGGTGCTCGCCGCAGCCTCAGGCCGGGTGGCTTTTGCCGATGGTCCAACGCATCGTGTGATCCTGGAACACGGCGAGGGTTACTACACGGTTTATAGCGGCATCAGCGAATGCTCAGTACGCGCGGGCGACCTGGTGGGGGCGCGCTCCCCGCTAGGACTTGCCGGGTCCGGCGGTTTGACGTTTCAAGTGCGTAGCAGTGGCTCTGCTCTTGACCCACTGATCTGGCTGGGTTTGCACTGAAGGCTCAATCCGTGAGCCGACCCAGCGAGCTTGGGGGGCATGCGAGTTCTATCGCAGCCCAGCTGCATATCCGATCGTGTTAAGGTAGTGGCGTGGCGAGACAAAAGCGTAGCAGTGGTCCGCTCAAAGCGGAACTCCGCCTGCCCACGGAGTCCTTCGATGCTCATGTACAAACGAAACAGGCGTCGCGTGTGGCACCATCGGTAGACCTCGTCGGTCAACGGGTCGACGCGCGCTACGAGATTACGGAGTTTATAGGCGAAGGGGGCATGGGCGCCGTCTTTGCTGCCAAGCATTTGGGTCTTGGCAAAGAAGTCGCGTTCAAGGTTATCCGGCCCGAGTATGCTCAAGATAGCGACGCTGCTGCACGTTTTGCGCGTGAAGCGTTGGCAGTGGCCCAGTTCGAACATCCCAATATCGCAAGCGCAACCGACTTCGGCACGCTTCCGGAGGGCGGCGCTTACCTAGTCCTTGAGCTTGTACGCGGTCCCTCTCTCCGGACGCTGCTTGATGAAAAGGAAGTACTGCCCTGGTCTTTAGTCGTAGACCTCGGCGCGCAGGTGTCCGACGCGCTTGCCGCCGCGCAGTCTGCCGGCATTGTTCACAGAGACCTAAAACCGGAAAATATCCTACTCAAAACACTGGAAGACGGTGGCTTGCAGGTGAAGTTGCTCGATTTCGGCGTTGCACGTTTTGTAATTCATCACGTTTCGACAGTGCCCCCGGATTCAGCCGAAGGCCCTGGTGATGCGCAGCTGACGCGTCTCGGCATGGTGGTAGGGACGCCGGGCTATATGGCACCCGAGCAAGCCGTCGGGGATGCGGTCGATCATCGAGCAGACCTCTACGCTTTAGGCGCCATTCTATGGGAAAGCTTAGCGGGACGACCTTTGTGGCGGGCTCCAACGGTGGCCGGTGTCATCGGTAGGCAGCTCTCAGAAGCGCCCACAAACTTGAATGACGTCGTTGCAGGTATACCGTCTGAGCTTGTGCGTATCGTCATGCAATTGCTAGCCAAGTCTCGCAGTGACCGGCCCAGCGATGCCAGAGAGGTCCGCGATGATCTGCGCGGGCTCCAAAAGCTTGAGTCGCTGCGTGCAACACCGCTTAGCACCGCATCTGAATCGCAGTTGACGGGGCGCAGGTGGCCGGCAGTGGCTAGGGTGGTCGGCGCGCGGAGGGCGGTGTCGCGCTGGTGCAGGTTGCGCTGGCAGAAGTCGCTGCGCAGACGCCAAGCTTGTGCTGAGTGGCTATATCGTCGCTGGCGCGCAGTGGCTGCGCTGATAGCGGTCGCTTTGGCGGGAGCCGCTGCGGGTTACGCTCTTGGGCATCCGGCCGATGCACTGGGGGGCGCCGGGAGCCTCGGAGCGGATCGTGCCTCTGAATCTACCTCGGCCGCGTCATCCGACAAGGTGCCAGGGGCCGATATGCCGAAGGCGCGCGCCATACTTGAAGCCACCACCACCCTCCTGGCAAACTTCGAAGCGACCGGTGCGCGGGACGCTGCGCGGGTCGTGATCGATGCCGAGGGCACGGGTGTGCCGATCCCGGCCGTGCTTGTGGGCATTGCTCGCCTTGCTCAGGCGTCCTCGTGCCGAGAGCTTCGGCAAGCCATCGCTACGCTTGTCGAGGCGCATGATGCCCGCGCGCGTCCGAGTCTCGAACGCCTTGATGCGCGGCCCAAGAACGGCTGCGGTTTCGGGAAAGAGACCGACTGCATCGGCTGTATTCGCGGCAATATCCAGCACGCGCTGCTGCAACTTCCATGACAGGCTCCCGGTTTGGTGCGCGCGCCTGCTTGTTTGAGCACCCCACACTTGGGCCAAGCTCGTTCGTCTCGCCCAAATGCTGCGAGCGCGCTTACGCCTAAACACAAGAAGAGGCGGCTTAGGCCCCAGGTTCTCCGAATGCACTCAGCCTCCGGAAAGACTTCGGGATTCAACGGCAAGTGGGCCTTGGGTCCCCGCGCGCAGCTTTAGGGCTTGGCGGAAGCGTTCGGGATGCGCGCCCGAAAACCCGCGGGCATTCCGAACATGCCTCCCGAAGCACTTGCATGGCGGTTAGGGGCATGGGTCGCCTAACAAGTCGAAGAATGCTTGCAACGCGTGATTGGCACCCGTTCGCGCCTTTCCGCTTCCTGACGCATACATGATCACGTAGCGTATTCGCGTGACCGCGTGGCAGCGCTTTGTGAGAGAGCACGATGACCGGCGCAGCTTTGTCGTGGCCTATATTGCGCTTGCGCTGGTACTGAGCATTTGGATCTCGCTCTTTTGGTTGGTAGCAGTAGTGAGCGTGCACGTGGGGCTTGAGTTGGGTCGACATCAAGCGCTCGGCTGCGCGCCGGGAAGGGCTTTAAAGGCGGCACTTTGGGAGACTAAACTCGACTGGGCGCTCGTACTCTTTGCGTTGGTCGTTTCGGTCTATATCGACACTGTGTTAGGGCTGGTGGGACTAGGTTCTGCAGCGCGGCTTTCTGCGGGTGCCGCCCGCGGCGGTGCACGTTTTTTGTCCTGGAAAACCGCCCTACGTACCGCGTTACTGTCTGCTGACGACGCGGCTCAGGTGGTACGGGCAATCGCCCGTAGATCCGCCAAGAGTCCGCAATCGCGTTCGATCGGTGATACCGCTCTCGCTCATACCGCGGCGCACACGACGCTCGTCGATGGCCACGGCGCTGGCGAAAACGCAACAGGTGCTGCCAAGTCGCTTCACCCCCCGGAGCCCTGGCGCCAGTCATGGGCGTTGGGCGATAAGTTTGCCGTCACGTTGGGCGCGGCCGCCGCGCTGCTTCTGGGCTTCAGCCCTTGGCTAACCGCTTCAAGTGTATCGGAGATCGCCGCGCGGCTTCTGGGCGAACTGCACCCCTGGCCCTGATGCGGCGCGCGTGCCCCGAGCGGTCATTAATATCCGACGTTTGTTCGGGAGATTTCTGATTGGAAGTGACTTGGGTGCGGTTTCACCCGGCTCTCGCTATCGTTGTGCCGAGTTTGGATATATAATAGAAAAATATATGTTAGGTGTAGGGCGCTATGATGCGGAAGGGCGCGTGAAAGGCCAGTGGCGATGCGGTATTCGTCGGCTGCAGCCAGCTAGACCCGCTGAAAATGAGCCCCGCACTTGTGCCGAGCGCGCTTCTGGGGGGGCCGTGGTTTGCGCGCGCGTAGGGCCTGCGCTGTGCGTCACGATGGGGGCAGTGCTTTTCATCAGCGTGCTGGGTGGGTGCGGCTTGCTGTTTACAGACGGGATACCGGTTTCCAGTGACGACGAAAGTAGGCTCTATCCGATCGATGCTCCAGGGGGAAACGTGCCGGAGAGTGGGGACGAGAACGATGAGTCTGGACTTCCTGCGCATGCACGGCCGAGCGATCTTGAGACCGGACTGTGGACATGGGAAAACGTTCAGCGGTGTTCCGAGGCGCGGGATAACGCGACGCTTGCGCACTATTCCTTCGCAGGGAGGGCGCCGTGGGCCTCGCTCGTTGCTGGTGTCCCGGAGGTGGAGGTAAGGGCCATGGAGGGCGGCTATGTTGCTGCTGTTGATGGTGGGCCGTGTAATGGCCCCTTTGTGCGTCTGCCTCAGTTGAGCGACGGGGAGGGGTATCTAAAGTTGTCT
>SLQV01000159.1 GCA_007131285.1 Myxococcales bacterium | reverse complement strand
TCTGCGATCTCTTCGAGCGTTGCACCCCTAGGATCTTCAGCGCCTTTGGGTTTTCCACGAACGCGCTTGCGCTGCCGGCAGGCCGAAACCCTCTCGACAAGACCCCGAGCGGGGTGCGCAGGAACATCAATGGTTGTTGGCACCGGCGGAAGATCGTCGGTCATGGGGCCGGTCACCTCTACGCTGGCCGCATTCCCAGGGTCTGTATCGTCGGTCAGCACTTCGAACCCTTCGTTCGGTTCCGAAGTCGCCTCGGAATCCGAGCGCATGATACTGGGTTTCAACGGCGGCGGGCAGGCCCGTTCCGGCAGTGTCGGGTCGACGGAGGCCAAGGCGCCCATGGGCTGGGAAGAATCGATCATCGCGGTGTCTACACGCGTTTCGTCGGATCCAGCCTTGAACATAGGCACCCTGGCTGGCGGGCGAGAGGATCCCTCACGACCCGATCGAGAGCCACGAGCATCGCCACCCGTGCCGGCACGTGACACGTGCCGGGCCGTACCCGCCACCAACTCTCCGTGCAGAGTCTCCGCGTCCTCGACAAGCTCTGCACCGAGTTCGTCAACGGACAGAAGTTCTGCATCCCCTAGCTCACCGTTGCCGGAAAGCGACAAGGGGGGGCCTTCATCCTGCGCGACCGATGCTTCGTAGGGCGGTGGTGGCACCAGGCTCTCAAGCGCGCGACCCGTGCGGTGCGTCAATCCCGTGAGCAGCCGTCTGGCTTCATCATCATTCGGGCGCGCAGCGAGGTACTCGACAAGCAGATCCTGTGTTTCTGTTTCGGCTTCGCCGAGCGGCAGCAGCACACCGATAAGCAATCGCTGCCAACGGAGACGCGTGGCGCCGTCGACGCGCCGCGCAAGTGCCTGGCGCAGCGTCGAGGCCGTCGCATGAGGCTCGCGTTGCTCAAACCGCGCGGCGATAAGCCCATCCCATGCAGGCACCGATTCGGGCTCAAGGGACAACCAGGCCTGGAAAGCGGCTACGGACAGGTTCGCATCGGCGAGGACTTCCGCACTCCAAGCGCTGAGTCTTCGGTAGAGAAAGACGCCCTCCGCAAGCTCGAGCGTCTCACGGGCTCTCTGCTCTAACGTGCGCGCATATAGCTCCGCTAGAGGCGCTTCGCGCGCTAGTTTCTCCGCCGCATCGAGTAAGTTCGCGCTGGGCCTGCCATTGCGCACCCACGCCAGAATAGGCGCGAGCGCACGCTCCGCATCCTCATCATACCAGCCGTAGAGCCACTGGCTCATCTGGATGACCAACATCTCTTTGATGTCAAAACTCGCAGAGACATCTTCGAGCATTTGCTGCGCGCATGCGAGCAGCAAATGTCGTAATGCCTCCGCATCCCAATCCCGCCGCTCCACGCCTTCCGCAGCAGCCAGCAGCCCGGTTTCTAGCGCTGTAAAGGCCTGGGCACGGGCTTGCCCCGCCGGCGCCTCCGCCACCATGCGCAGCACATCGAGGAGGAAGCACTGTGCGCTTGCTCCAGTGCGCTCCGCGTTGAGCAGAATCCGCATGCCTTGCAAAGCACGTGCAACTCGCAGACTCAATGCCGGCAAGGCCGGCGGCAGAGAGCCGTTGCTCGCATGCGGTCCTGCGTCACCCAAACCCGCTTGACCGCTTACGCCTGCATCCTCGAGTTCCAGCTCATCCAAATCGAACGCGGTCAAGTCAAGGTCGCCGTGTCCCGCGGATGTGAGTTCGGGGTCGCGGGGAGAAGGACTGCGAGCTGCGGACGCGCCGGAGTCCATGATTCGAGCGCGTGTCGGGGCTTCTGCTAGGTCGGCTAAATGCACATCAGGGTCGGTCGACACCCTCTGCTTGGGTCGCGTCTCGGGAGACACCGGCGTGGCTCCTGGATGGTGTAGCCAACGCTTAAGCGCCGGCAATAGCCGCCCGGCATCCCCCAATGCTTTGGCGTATACCGCCGCCTTCTCCCCGGATATCCCGTCGAATCCTTCTTTCATAACCCACGGCAATACGACCTCCAGCGCTTCAGCGAAGCGCCCCCACTTGTGGAGTAGCGCTGCTTGATCAAGCGCGACAGCGCGGCGCTGCTCAGGCTCTTGTGCCTGTTCGCAGAAGAGCGCAGCCGCTTCGGCTAAGAGCGCAGAGTCACGTTTGCTTTCGACAAGCCGCCTCAGCGCAAGGGCCGCGTCCGGGGCCCCCGCCTGCTCGCGGTACACCTGAGCCCACGCATCGAAGGCCGCTGCCGTATCCAAAGCATTGATAGCGGCGATATGGCGCCAGATATCTGCGCGCTCCGCCGCGCGGTCCGACTCATCTGCAAGGCGGCGCAAGTGCCCCACGAGCTGTGGACGCCGCCGCAAATGCTTGGCAAGCACCTCAAGGGCCGCGGTGATTTCGGGGTCGTAATGCGCCTGCGCATCCACGAGCAGCTCAAACGCGCCTTCCGCATCCCCGAGCTCTCGACGCAATGTTGCCAACTTGAGCGTCAGCTCACGGCGACCCGCAGGATCACCGGTCAACCTAAGTTGCTCGCTCAACCAAGGAAGGCGTTCGCGACGCTTTCCGGAGGCCTGCAGCGTCGCATCTAGCGTTGCGAGCAGCGCAGGGTCCGGTGCCAGCTGCGCCAGGTTTTCGAGCGCGGCGATGCGCTCACCCACGGGAACCTGCAGCGCTGCTTCCAGGTCGACAAGACGACGTAAAGGCTCAAGTCGCGGTGCGCTTTTGTCACATACTTCAAGCCAACGACGCAGGGCTTCCCTTTCGCCCACACGGTCCTCGAGCTGACAACAGGCTCGGGCAAGCAAATCGAAAAGAGCGAGCGCTTGAGGTTCGGCGAGCAGGGCATCGTCCGCCAATGGAAGGGCGATGGCGCGCGCCCGAGCAGCATCTCCTTGCCGATCGAGGGCGATCGCCGCGTTGAGCAGGCGTACATCAAATTGTGCGGTAGACGACTCGGGGATCAGGCGTGCGAGACGGGCGAGGGCGGCATCGCTGACCGCCCAATCCTCAAGCGCCTGTGCGAGGTCAGCTATGCGCTCCAGCGCGTGGCGGTCGCCTTCATCCAGCAAGGGCCTCCAGCGCGCTAGACGTTCGGACGCGGGCAGTCCTCGAACTTCTCCCACCTCAGCAAAGGCGCGGGCCAGCCCCGCTTCGATGGGCCCACGCTCCAGTCTCGCGCGCAGCGTCGTATCGAGACGCTCAAGCAGTGCTGGATGCGCATCTAGCGCGGCAAGCAGCTCGGGAAAACGTGATAACGGCTCTGCTACGCCGGCACTCTCTTCGAGCCAGTCGATCCAGTGCCCAAGACGCCGGGAGGGCTCGCCATCGAGACCAGCATAGACGTCTAGCAGTACCTGACGGAGGTGATTGCGCCACCTTCGCGCGATTTCGCTGGACGCCACGCTCTGCTGCGCGGCCGTGGTCTCTGCCGTTGCCAGCACATCCTCGATGATGTGCGCCGTCATCGCCTCTAGGCCTGCTGCGGCGCCAAGACGCCGGGCACGCCAGGGAGGCGCTCCAGGAG
>SLQV01000055.1 GCA_007131285.1 Myxococcales bacterium | reverse complement strand
AGTGAACGAAGTTTTATGAAGGCCCTTTTTTTTTTTTTTTTTGATGCGGAGGCCGTTGCGCCGTTTCCTTCGATTAAATCCGATGAGCAGGAGATTTTAGGGCTCATGCTCGAGAACGTTCGACGCTTTCTCGAGAGTTCCGTCGACTCGGCGAGAATCGATGCTGAGCACAAAATTCCCGATGAAGTGCTTGCGGGCATGAAAGAACTTGGGTTGTTTGGCCTAAGTATACCCGAGGCCTACGGGGGCCTTGGGTTGTCCGCAACCGCCTACGCACGCGTGATGCAAGAGGTCGCTTCGTACGATGGTGCGCTAGCGGTCACCATTGGCGCGCACCAGTCGATCGGCATGAAGGCTTTACTGCTTTTCGGAACGGACGCGCAGAAGGCGAAGTATCTTCCGCGCCTCGCTTCGGGCGAAATGGTCGCGGCGTTTGCGTTGACAGAGCCTGAAGCGGGCTCTGATGCCGCCAGTATTCGTACCCAGGCGACCATCGCGGACGATGGGGAGGGGTATGTTCTCAATGGATCCAAAATTTGGATTACGAATGGCGGGTTCGCGGACTTCTTTACGGTATTTGCTCGCACCACCAGCCCAGAAACCGGGGCCAAGCCCAAGGTCACTGCCTTCATAGTCGAACGTGCAAGTGGCGTTAAGAATGGCCCTAGCGAAGAGAAGATGGGCATTCGCGGCTCATCGACCGTCACGCTCTATTTCGACGATGTCTACGTCCCCAAGGAGAATGTAATCGGCGAGGTGGGTCGCGGTTTTAAGGTAGCGATGGAGGTGTTGAATAATGGGCGTCTCGGTCTGGCTGCGGGCTGCCTTGGTGGTTCAACTCGCATGATTGATATGGCGATTGCACGCGTAGATGAGCGCAGGGCGTTCGGCAAGCGCATCGGCGACTTCGGCATGATTCAGGAAAAAATCGCACGCATGATGTGCGAGACCTACGCGCTAGAGTGCATGACCTATTTGACCACGGGGCTCATCGATGGTGGCACGAAAGATTTCTCTCTGGAGAGTGCCATCTGCAAGGTCTTCGGCTCGGAAACTTACTGGTACGTTGCGAACGAGACGCTCCAAATCGCCGCTGGTATCGGTTATATGACCGAGTATCCCTACGAACGAATGCTGCGTGATTCGCGCATCAATCTAATTTTCGAAGGAACCAACGAGATCTTGCGTGCATTTATCGCGCTCTCTGGGCTTCAAGGCCCGGGTGACCAGCTCCAGGTTGTGGTTAAAGCGCTCCGGGAGCCGATTAAGGGCTTTGGTGTTCTTAGCGAGTTCGCGATTCAGCGGGCGCGCTCGGCACTGGGCCGGGAACGTCTCGACTTTGTTCACGATCTGCTCCGTAAGGAAGCCGTTGTCTTTGAAACCGGCGTGGCTGATCTTGCGCGAGAGGCTGAGCGCGCGCTGCGCAAGCACGGGCGGGCCATGATGGACCGGCAGTTTGTCCAGAAGCGCATAGCGGAAGTGGCTATTGACCTCTACGGGCTTGCGGCTGTGCTTTCGCGTACGTCGATGCGTATCGAAGAGGTTGGAGAGAGTGGCGCGGCACGCGAGATTCAACTTGCCCAAGGGTATGGCGTCATCGCTGAAGAGCGGCTGAAGATGCGCCTAGGTCGCATGGAGCGCGAGGACGACGAGTTGCTAAAGGAGATTGCGGCAACCGCGTACCAGGCAGGTGCCTTTAAGTCACTTGTTGGGTAAGTCAGCTGAAAGCAATCCGGTGAGTAGAGGATCGGCTCTGGCATCGTAAGTGGGCGCTGAGAGGCGCTTCGCGTCAGCGCCAAAGCGAGTTGCCTCTCCGCCGGCGCGACAAAGGCTGGCCACGGGTAACCAGGGCAGTCAACGCCACGCGTGGGGGGGGCGAGCGAAATGAGTATTTAGTCAACGTGAGCGGCAGCGCTTGAGTGCTCACCTCGCGTTGGGCTAGCCTGTAAAAGCTTAAGAGAGAGCCGGCTGGTCTCAACTTCTTGAGGGAGGTGCTTCGGTGCCTCTGATTCAGACGGGCGGCGTGAATAAGGAGGGAAGTGGACTCGGACATCAAAACACGCGTCACTCCGATAGATGAGCTGAAGCTCCCAGCTAATCGCGGGCAGGACTATTTGGTGACGATCTACTCATCGGATCAGGTTTTGTTCGGCAAGCGCATCCCGCTTGACCAAGGGGCCATTTCGATAGGTCGGGGAGCTGAAAACGTACTCGTTCTAGAGAACGATAGCGTCTCCCGTCGTCATGCGCGGATTGAGAAACGCGGTATCGCTTGGTGGGTGCTGGACTTGGAGTCCACGAACGGGACCTACGTCAACGACCTCTCAGTGCGCGCGCACAAACTTGAGCGTGGTGATCAGGTCAAAGTGGGTGACACCATCCTTAAGTTTTTGTCTGGGTCCGACGTAGAAGCTCAGTACCACGAAACCATTTACAACATGACCATCATCGATGGTCTGACAGGCGTTCACAATAAGCGTTATCTGCTCGATACTCTCGAAAGAGAGATGCCCCGTGCGCGCAGGCATGCGCGTCCATTGTGCCTCTTGCTTTTCGATATTGATCACTTCAAGCACGTTAATGATACGTTCGGTCATCTCGCGGGTGACTATGCTCTTAAGGAGATTGCGACAACGTTAAACGCGCGCCTCCGCCCCGACGATGTGTTGTGTCGGTACGGTGGCGAGGAGTTCGCGGTAGTTCTTCCGGAGACCAAGGTGAAGGGCGCTGCGAAGATTGCCGAAGACCTCCGCATGATCGTAGAGCAACACCCCTTCGTATTCGAAAACGAGCGCATGCCAGTGACCATTTCAATCGGGGCGGTGCAGCTAGAAGACGAGTGGGATGTGACACGCTTCGTTAAGGGTGCAGATATGCAGCTCTACGAAGCCAAGCGTACGGGCCGCAACAAAGTATGCTTCTAGGAGCGTTGTGTTCAAGATCGCTCCTCGCCTCGGTGGACCCTGCATCCAGCGCGCCAGTTCACGCGCTATAGTATCCCAGATTCCCTCGGTTCGATGGCGCGCGAGGCAACGCGCATGGGCTCCGAAATCTCACGGGTGTGTTCATTGCCAAACGCTTGGGTGACAGCCATTACGCCTCCGGTGAAGCCGGCGAGGTGTTGGTTGCAGCCACGCGAGCGATGCGCAGCGCCCGAGCGTCGCTTGGGAGTTAGCCCTCTGGCTGACACGGGTTAGAGTGTAGCGGCCATGGTGAAACCTATTAGGCCGCAGGCTGCTCAGAGCACGCCTGTTATTGCGGGACGCAGGCGCGCTACGCGGGCGTTGGAAGCGACTCTTTTTTCTATTTTCGCGTTGTGCGCGCTGCTTTCGATGGCCGCCGGGTGTGGCCACAAGCCAGGCGGGTTTCGGCGCACAACGGCGCACACGTCGCGTTCAGAACCGCAGGTGACCGAGGCAAGGCCAGCGCGCGACCGCGCTCTCGACGCTTATGCAGATCAGAAGTTTCAGAACGGTCACAGGCGCAAACAGCATCTCAGCGAGGCTATGGAGCGTATCTGGAGCGACGTCACTAGTGATGCGCTTGAGCTGCGCGGCTTGCGGGCCGTCGTTGACCAAACAAAGGGCGACGGGGGAGGGTTAGGGCGTCTTCGGTCGCCGATACTGGGGAACTTTGACCGCCCCGAAGTACGTACAAAGGTTGACTACTATCTCAACCAGACGAGCGGGCGACGCGTCTTGGTCGCGCTAGCCCAGCGCGGTGAACGTTTTAGGCCGCGCATCGAACTCGCGCTTGAAGCGGCTCGGCTGCCTCCCCAGCTCTACTACGTTGCGATGGCAGAGAGCGGTTTCGATATCGAAGCCCGATCGTCGGCGGGCGCGGTCGGGTTGTGGCAGTTTACTACAGCAACGGCCCAGTCGCAGGGACTGGCGGTCAATGCCTATATCGACGAGCGGCAGGATGTCGCTCGCAGTACTCAAGCTGCGGTTGCGTATTTGGGCACACTCCACGCGCGCTATGGCAACTGGGAGCTTGCGCTTGCGGCCTACAATATGGGTCCCACTGCGCTGGACAGATCTATCTCCAAGTATAATACTAATGATTTCTGGAAGTTGGCGGTGACAGAGGCGGGTTTGCCCAACGAGACCGTTGACTACGTCGCCAAGATCATTGCGTTCGAGTTTCTCGGCGAGAACCTTCTTGATCTCAAGCTCATCACGCCTGAATCCAGTATCGACTCTCACGTTGCGGTGCTGGTCGATCGCAGTGTGACCCTGGCATGGATGGCCAAGGCGGGCGGATGCAATGCCGCAGCGCTGGTCGCTGCAAATCCAAGCCTGCGGCGGCGGCGTACCCCTAGGGGCGGTGCCTGGGTGAATGTACCGGCTTCTTGTGCTTCGGGTCGCTATTGGGAGCGCTTCGAAAAGCGGGATGCGGGAGCGTCGTATCCGTTTGCGCGTTTTCGAGCGGTGCAAGGGCGCGTCTACGCACTCGGGGAAGACTCGGTATTTCACCGGTTAATTCCCGGGGAATCTGCGGCGGCTGAGCTTGGCCGACTTGTGGCGCTACCGCGTGTGTCTCCGCCTGCCAACGTGGACGAGCAGCTTTTGCTTCTGCATGGCGACGGTTCTCTGGCACGTCTGGCCGATGCGCTGGGAACCACCGTTCCCTGGCTGCTTACCGCAAATCCGCAGCTAGATCCGCGTAGCCGCTTGCGTAGCGGTCTCGTTGTACGCTTCTGGCATACGGGCGGGAGACCCCAGCCACCGGCTGTGGCAGCCGTTCAGACGGGCGTACAGCTATTCGTAACCAACGATTACAGCGATATGCTGGGGGCCTACGAGTCCACCAAGGGCCGCCAACGCAAAACGTATGTAGCCCGTCCGGGAGACACGTTAGCCACAGTAGCCAAGCGCTTTGGGGTCTCGACAGGCGACCTCGCGCGCATCAACGGCCTCGCCCGAAATACAGTCTTTTCGGGCAATGAGACACTTGTGGTCTATGTAGATAAGCGACAATAGCGTGATCGGTTGAGCGCAAGCCACAGTTAAGAACGCGCGGTTCTGGGGACGGAAGCACGCCGCCGCGCTCTTCCCTAGCCAGCTTGGCGTCACGGCACAACTCTTGCTGCGCTAAGTCACGTGGAATCGCTTCAACTACACACTTTGCTTCGCCGTATGACGAAAACGTTGCTGTTCGCTGCACTTGCATGTGCGCTGTTCACGTCGGCGCTGGTCGGCTGTGCGCGAAGTCGGGATAGCGGCCCAACATGCGGGCTGGTTGGTCTCGAGTGCTGCGCGCCTGAGGGCGATAGTGCGGCACAAACCAATACATGTCTGACCGTAGAAGGCGAGGGCCTTGTCTCCTGCTGTAATAACGGGAACACTATCTGCGGCATCGAGTATTCGGACACGCTTTCGGCGGATCCGCTGGGCTGCACTACGTCCGATGAATGTTGCGGCACCCTGCAATGCAATGATGGTTTTTGCTGCGCCGCGGAAGGCCAAGCCGCTTCGAGCGCGCAGGCCTGCTGCGCAGGTCTGCGTTGGGATTCGGACCGCGGGGTCTGTAGCTCAAAGGATGCGGGGCCCTGTGGTGACCGAGCGGAGAGTCTCTGCTGTCCGGATGGGAGCTGTCCGGGGGAAAACAGCCGGACACCGCTAGTATGCGTGGGCCGGGCTGACACATCTGAGGCGGGCGACGTAGGTGCCACGCGACGTATTTGCGCAGCCTGTGGCGTAAAAGATGCCTATTGTTGTGCCGACGATAGGTGCACGGACGGTTCGGTTTGCGAGACCACCCGCGAGGGCTTCAAGGTGTGCGCTGGCGGCGTGTCCGTCGGTCAGCCCATCAACATGCCGACGGTTCCCAGCGATCCTGAGACGCCCCGGCCAATCTTTGCCGAGCCTTGCCCGACCGGTGTGACGCCTGAGACCTGCTTGACCACTGATGGCTGCGGCTATTGCATTTCGGCGGGTTCTGGCACGGGTACCTGCGAGCGCGGCAACTTTTTTGCCTCGATAGACTCGGACTGTCGTCGCAGTGACGGCCAGGGAAGAACCTGGCTGTGGAGCGTGTCGGAATACGGTGACTTCAACAGCGACACGTGCGCGCAAGCGACGAGCTGCGCTGCCTGCGTGAATGCTAACGCCCAATGTGGTTGGTGTAAGAACCGCTGCGTGACGGGGACAGCATCCGGCCCGCTCACGGCGGTCCCTGGCTGCAGTGTGAGTCAGCTCAACCCTTCTGTCGACGACTGGGCATTTTCGGTGCGAGAATGTAGCTGACGTATCCGCGTAGCTTGCGTCGGGGCGGTGCCTAGGCGGTGTCCTTGTGGTAGGCCATCGGCATGAGCCACGCGCCTATCGTCACGTTCACAGCGAACCCAACAGTCGATAAAAACACTTCTCTTGATCAAGTGGTCGCCGAGCGCAAGTTGCGCTGTGATGCCCCTGACTTTGAACCCGGCGGGGGCGGAATCAATGTCGCTCGCGCTATCCAGAAAATGGGTGGAGCGGCGACCGCTCTTTTCTTCGCAGGTGGTAATGCAGGCAAGCGGTTAACCGCACTTCTCAGTGCAGAGGAACTTAGCATCGAAGCTATCGCGATCGAAGGCGAAACACGCGAAAACTTCATCGCTTTTGAGCGGGTATCGAAGCTGCAGTATCGCTTCGGTATGCCTGGGCCACACGTGAGTGACGCTGAAGGCGAGCGCTGTATCGAGCGGATTCGCGCACACGTGGCTGACGGTACCTTTGTAGTCGTGAGCGGTTCGCTACCCACCGGCCTGGGATCCGGTTTTCTTGCAGAGATCGCGAGAGAAGTAAAGAAGGCCAAGGGGCGTATCATTGTTGATACCTCCGGCGGGGCACTCAAAGCTATGTCGGAAGAGGGCGCGTACCTGCTCAAGTGCAATCTCAGCGAGCTGCGCGAGGTTGCCGGTGAGGCCATTGATGATGAGGCCGAACTTAGGCGTGAGGCTTGTCGACTGGTGAGCTGCGGCAAAACGCAGGTCGTAGTGGTTTCGCTTGGCGCGGGCGGTGCGATGCTCGCGTCGGCCGATGGCATTCGCACCTTTAGGTCTCCGACAGTGCCGATTCGGTCCAAGGTGGGTGCGGGCGACAGCATGGTCGGCGGTATCACTTTGGCGCTGGCACGTGGATGGGATGTCGTGCGCGCTACCCGCCATGGGATTGCGGCGGGCGCAGCGGCGGTCATGACTGCAGGCACCGAGTTGTGTCGCGGTGAGGACGTGGCGCGCTTGTTCGGCGAGCTTGAGCACAGAGATCAAGACGGATTTGCACTTCCCTTGTCCGAAATGGAGTAGTGGGTGGGCGCGGAGTGGAGTTTGGGCTGAGGGGCCGTTGTGATTGCTTGTGAGGTAGAGAGCTAAGCATGGAATTAAGAGTCAAGGTTCAGCGACGCGGTTGGTATTTGACCCGAAACGCGGTGCTTGGGTTGGCGGGGATGCTTGTTTTGTCCGCTTGCAATTCGAGTTCGGTCGTGACCATCGACACCCTCATCCCGCTTGAGGATCCGATAAACGTTCCGTCAGAAGACGAGGCGCGCACAGTGGGGCAGGAGCGCCGAATATGGCTGTCGCTTTCAGATTTTTCTGAGGGTACGCGCTCGCTGCTGACCTACCGAGATGGGCGTGTCGAGCGCATGCTGGTCGCCAATGCCGACCAGGATTCGGTGGTCGCTGTGTGGGGAGATATGCGTGTCTTGATGGCGCGCAGCACCGGCGAAGTATCTTTTTTCGTAGGGGAGAGTATCGAGGTGCCTGCGCAAACCCTCGACGCCACGTCCGCATCCGGGCTGACGCTGAACCCGAGTATCTTGGTCGCGCTCTCTCCGCAGGAGGCGCTCATCTTCATGCGCGGGGCTAATGAGATTTGGTTGGTGGAGCGCCGCGAAGATGAGGTCATCCTAGCGGGTAAAGCATTCATCGAAGACCTTGCTGCGGCTGAAGACCCAGACGGGCTGGTAGATCTCGAGGCTGCCGTGGTGCTGGACGATGCACGAGTGCTTGTGGCGTTGGGTCGCTACGCATTTAATTTCGACACCTTCTCGCTTGATTTTTTCGGCTCCCAGCTGGCGGCATTCGATAGTGAGGCCCTTCGTCAAGCGGCGCTCGCCGGGATAGAAGCCGAGCCGATAGCGCTTGTCGACCTTGAATGGGAAAATCCCGTGGGTGGTCTCGCGTCTGACCAGGCCAACGGCATACTCTGGGTGGGCACCGGTGCCACCTATGGTGAGCTTGACGGTGGGATTCAGGCACTCGACCTAACCACGCTCGCTCATCTTCCCGAGCGTTCGTGCTCGGAAGAGACGTTAAACGTAGACCTCGGTCAGATAGCAGTGTTACCAGACCTAATCCTTAGCCCGCGCCTATCTGAAGCTCGCGACAACTTGGTTTTTCGCAGTAGCGGGCTTGCAGGCGATGAGCCGCTCTACCTGCTTGAAGGCGAGTGCACGGCGCGAGCTTTGCCTGAGCTTGGCAACGGGATTGCGGGCATGGTGACGACACGAGAGCCCGCCAGTCTCATCACCTGGTCTTCGGATCAACTACGCTTTCGGACAAGTGGCCTAGCTTTCGTTCTCGGAGCAGCCGCACTGGGACTGCCTGTCTATTCGGCGGCGTATGCGACGCCCTAGCAAGACGCTTCAGACCGCCGCCACAGCGGATGAAGCGGGTTCGATTGGATCTGAGCTCGCGGTCGAACAGGAAGCGCTCGATATTCGAGAGATATTGCCGTTTGCGGAGGCTATACGTTCCGGGAAACTGGTGATCTTTCCGACCGAGACGGTTTACGGGCTGGGTGCGGATGCGCGCTCGTCTCAAGCGGTCGAGGGAATATTTGCACTCAAGGGCAGGCCGAAATCAGATCCGCTCATCGTGCACTGGCACGGTTCGGGGACCGCGGCTTTCGATGCTGCGGTTCGCGCGGGCATCGTGGAGGAGAACCGGTGCACCAAGGGCCAGCTCAATGCGGCGCGACGACTGGCTGAAAAATACTTCCCCGGCCCTGTATCGATAGTCCTACCGCTGGGTTTGGGAGTCACACCGGAAGTAAGCGGTGGGACGGGCTATGTCGCGCTTCGAGTGCCTGCGCATCCAGTGGCGCAGGCACTCTTAACGGCGTGTGAGGTGCCGGTGGCGGCACCAAGCGCAAATCGCTTTACTGAGCTAAGTCCGACCACGCTCCACGATGCCCAAGCATCGCTCGGCTACCCTGCCGATGTGCGCTGCCTCGACGGGGGGCCATGTACGTTGGGCCTTGAGTCAACGGTGGTCCGCCTAACGGCGGAAGGCAACGTGTGTATCCTACGGCCTGGCACCGTGGGTCGGGAAGATATTGAGGCCCTTGGGCTTCCCTGTCCAGCGGCTGCGCCAGGTGCCCTGAATCCCACCGCGCTGTCTCCAGGGCAAACGCCGCGGCACTACGCACCGAGAACACCACTGCTGAAGGTTCCGTTTGGAATCAACGATAATGCCGGGGATACGCTCGCCATGGCGCTTGCCCAGCTTGCCGAGCGGCGTGTGGCACTCATATCAGTATTTGAGCTTCAGGGCTCAGCCGCGGTAGCGACTCGCGAGGCGGGCAAACGAGCCGCCGTCGCAAGTCTTGACTTGTTCTCTTTCGCCGCGGAACCGAGACCAGGGGCGCTGAGTTTAGTAGGCACGTCCTTTTACGCGTGCTTGAGGCGCATCGATGCGCTTGGTTACGACGCTATCATTGTGGAGGAGGCGCCGCCTGACGGCAGCGCTTGGTCACTGGCGCTGCTCGACCGTCTGCAGCGTGCGAGCACGCCAGCGTAGGTCGTCGGGCACATGAGTCTCGCCCAGCGCGTGGCAGGCGGATATTTCTCCGCCGCCGCCTCCCCCGCGTGCGCAGCCTTTTGCCTAGGATGACTTGGCTGCGCTATCGACGTGGATTGCAAAAGCTGGGGTGGTGCCTTTGTTATCAAGGCTACGCTTGCGGTCTTTGCCCGCTTTGCGTGTTTTGTTCTTGCGGCGATTCTCGGTTTGTTGGGTATCAGAGGACATAGCGCAATCTTTCTTAGCGTCAGGGACGCCTGGGTCTGAATCCGGGCCCAAAGTGTGGCTCCACGTTGGGGAAAGTCAATCTAGCGTTCTCGCTCTGGCTCGGCCATTCGGGAGTATAGCCAAAGTGGTCTGCAAAATGCCGCACCCAAACGCTTTGAACCTCGCGTAAGGTAGGCGTGGGCAAGGCGCCGCCTGTGCCGGAAGTACTGTGTTCAAGGGCGATCGACGTTACTGTCCGATCCTTAATGCCGCAGGGTACTATCAGCGCAAAATGCTCAAGGCGTGGGTCAACGTTAAGGGCAAGCCCGTGCATCGTTACCCAGCGTGAAATGCGCACGCCGAGCGCTGCAATCTTGCGTGTGCCCACCCATACGCCGGTCTGCAGGGGGTCCCGTTCAGCACGAATGTCGAACTCGGCGCACACAGCAATGGCGACCGCCTCAAGGTCGCGCATATAGCGGCGGACATCGCAACGATCCGGGCTTAAATCGATGATCGGGTAGACAACTAACTGCCCCGGGCCGTGGTAGGTAATGTCGCCGCCGCGGCCGACGTCTGCCAGTTCAATCCCAAGCGCGTTCAGCCTGGCTTCTTCGACGAGTAGATGTTCGCGCTTGGCGGAGCGGCCCAGCGTAATGACCGGCTTGTGTTCGACAAGCAGCAGTGTTTCTGGTGCTTCTCCGCGGAATACAGCGCTCTGGAGCGCGCGTTGCAGGTCATGGAGCGGTTCGTAGGCGGCATCCTGGTGGACGAACACCTGCAACGGCCGCGGCCGTGGGCCCCGGGCAACGATGTCTTCACGCTCCATGCCTGTCAGTATCGTCGCCGACGCCTAGCGATTCATCACATGCACCGCTTCACCGAGCGCGTGCTTGAAGGCTTCCATAAGGCCCTCGCTGAGTGTGGGATGTGCATGCACCGTGAGCGCTACGTCCTCAGCAAAGGCGCCCATTTCGATCGCCAGGGCTGCCTCTGCGATGAGATCTGAAGCGTCAGGGCCCGCGATGCCCGCACCCAGCACTTCATGTGTCTTGGCATCGATAAGCACTTTAACGAAGCCCGCCGTACTGTCGACCGCCATCGCGCGGCCCGAGGCCGCAAAGGGAAACTTGCCAACTTTGATGTCGCGCTTTTGGTCTTTGGCCTCGCGCTCCGAGAGTCCCACTGTAGCGATTTCCGGCTCGGTAAAAATGGCAGCGGGCATCGCGCGAATATCGTTTTCCGACGCGTGACCAGCGATATACTCGATGGCAGTTTCCGCTTCTTTCGAGGCTTTGTGTGCGAGGTAGGGCATGCCCGTGATATCGCCGACGGCAAAGATGCCTTTGGCCTGGGTTTCGTAGTGCTTGTCCACCAGCACGTGGCCCCGCTCATCGAGTTTGGCGCCCACTTCTTCGAGGCCGAGCCCCTGAGTGTTCGGCTTAAAGCCTATCGCCACGAGAACGGTATCGCCGGTGAGCTTTTTGCTGCTGCCTTCATGCTCGACGGTGACGGTCGCTTCGTTGCCCTTGACGGTGCATCCCGTCGCCTTCGCACGCGTAAGTACTGTGCCGCCCGCTTTGGTGAAGGCCTTGGTGACGACCTGGGCGAGATCCTTGTCGACGCTCGGGAGCAGTTGATCGAGGAACTCAACCACGGTGACCTTTGCGCCGAGCTTCTGGTAGACCATGCCGAGCTCAAGGCCGATCACACCCCCGCCGACAAGAATGAGCGATTTGGGTAGGCGGCGCAGACTCACCGCTTCTTTCGCGGTAATCACCACCTTGCCATCGACCTTGAGGAAAGGCAGCTCGGTGACTCGGCTACCGGTCGCTACCAAAATCCCCTTGGCAGCAGTGAGCGTAACTTTTTTGCCGCCCTTTTGGCTAACTTCGACTTTGCCCTTGCCGACAATCTTGGCGGTACCGTCAATCACCTCGCCGCCATTCCCGGTCACCAGTTGACGCACCCCGCCGGTGAGTTTCTTGACGATGCCGTCTTTCCAATCTTGAAGCTTGTTGACATCGACTTCGACGCCAGAAACTTTAATGCCCATATGGCCGGACTCGCGAGCGCGCTCGGCACTGTTTGCGGCTGCAATCAGCGCTTTCGAGGGAATGCAGCCCCAATTGAGGCACACGCCACCCATATGCTCTTTCTCGACCACCGCCACACGCAGTCCGAGCTGACCTGCTCGAATGCCTGCCACGTAGCCTGCAGGGCCACCACCAATCACCACGACATCAAAGTTTTCGTTCGCCATATCAGCTTGCTTCCTTCTACCCGGCCTTAATCCTTTAAGGGACCGTTTGGCAACATGCCCCCGAGGCTTCGGGAGTTAATCCAAAACCCTTTGCCCCAATCGCCTAAGAGGTCTGAGCGTCTAATTGAGACTTGCGCTCTCACGCGCTTGTCGCTTGCCTCCTGTCGCGCGCGCTCCATCTTGACGGAGCCGCGCGGCGGGGCAAACGGTGCCACGCAATAGCCATACGGCAAGCCATTACGCGATGCGCATGCGTGTCTAGAATGAGCTCGAACCGACTAGTTAGCGAGGCAGGGGGGGTCGCTGGTGGCGCTGCGACCCCGATTGAGAAGTGCGAGCAGCTCGCTGGCGCAGGAAAGGGTTTCCAGCAAGCGTGTCGTGGGGCACGCCTGCTCAAGTAGACGCTGCCGGACCTCGGCGTCGGACACTAGCCGATCGGCGACGAGATCCGCGAGGTAGCCGGCGGGCATGTTGACATTGATGTCGAGGGAAAAGTCCGCGTGTTCACGCTGAATGGTGGCCACAATATGTGACGCACAGTTGACCAGCGCGAGCTTGCTTTGCAGATCATCGCCCGCGGAACCATCGCTCACGTCTGGCCGCGGTGTTGCCTTCACAAGACGAAACGGATGCGAGGTTTCGAGTTCGCGCTCGACGTTGACGCGCATGACCCCCTGTAACAGCACGGCAAAGTTGCCGTTCGGAAGCTCTTGCCATTCGCTGATGCGGCCAACGCCAGCGACGCTGTGCACGGCGGGATGGCTCGCATCTTCGGCGACAGTGCCGTCTTCCCGAAGCATTCCAAGCGCAAGCGCGCTCGCACTTTCGTTAAGACAGTAGTGCAGCATGGCCTTGTAGCGTGCTTCAAAGATGTGTAGCGGCAGCACCGTACCTGGAAAGAAGACGAGGCGCCTCAGTGGGAAGAGCGGTAGTGCGTCGAGCTGCTGCGCGGT
>SLQV01000138.1 GCA_007131285.1 Myxococcales bacterium | reverse complement strand
GCAGTGCCCAATTGTGGGGGGCTCCGGAGGGTGCGCCTGCGCGCCTGAGCGCCCAGCCCCCCTGGGCCCCCGCGGGCCCCGCAGCCACGCGCGCGTCGGGACCCCAGCCCACCGGGACGCGCCCGCCGTGCGCCCCTCTCCCGGCCGCCGCCGGGCTCAATCTATGCCTTCACCGTATTAGCGCGGAAGCCTTGGGTGCCCCGCGCGCGTGCCAAACCACGATGAAGCGACTTTTCTCTCAGCCGCTCGAAACAACGAAAAAACGCCGAGGCCCGGCAGCTTCACCCCCTCGGCACCCGATCGGCCAGACGCCAGACGCCGAGAATCGTTGGCGAAGGCGATTCTAAGCTGAAGCGACCCAGTCGCTGTCTTGCGCGTTATCGGAAATGGCCCCGTAGAGGTAGCCGATAAGGGCACGCTGCTGGGATGGTGCTATTCCGTAAAACTCAAGGCCCATTCCCGCCACGCCGCCTTCGAGGCCGCCGATGGCGCGCCGCACCGCCGCCAAACAAACCAACGGTTGCGCAGCGGTCCACCCCGGCGGCGCAAAAGACAGCTGGACACAATCACCAATTTCAAGGGGCACCACTGAGCCCAGCCAAATACCTCTAGATGAAAGGTTCGTAGCCATGCAGATCGAAGCCATCGAGCTGCGCTGCTGGTAAACATGACAGGGAAAGGTCAGTGCCTTTCGGGGTGCTGAGCGGCGTCCAACACGCATGATAAGTTACTTCCTCCAGGGCGAGAGGCTCGGTTTGGGTTGTCTCACTTTAGTGCCCGCACCAAGGCCTCTGGCCGAAACCACAAGCCGCCCAAGGCAGCTCGTATGCTTTCGAGCCTACGGTCGCTCGACTACGAACTACAACTTTCTCTCAAGACTGTTAGCGGCGCAGCTCGAGGCTCTGCTGAGGATCGTTGATAAACTTGTCACCCGACCAGCGCATCCCCTGAGCGCGCAGACGATCTGCCGCGATCTCATAAGACCAAAAGCCCTCTCTTCCTGCGTGTGACAGCGAGCCCGCACAGAAATGCGGCACCGTCTGCGGCGAGCCTAACCACGCGAATCGACGATGAAGATGGCCGTGCAGTACCAGTGCGCCCGGCACGGTCTGCAACAACTCGTCGAGCGCAGCGCCTTGATGCAATCCGTGCCGCGGTGAGTCCGGTTGCCCATCTGAGCGGAGAGGCGCGTAGTGGGTCATGACCAACAACCATGGATAGGTTTCCGCGAGCGCCGGAAGTCGCTCAGCAAGCCGCCCTAGCGCCTCCGTGTCGAGGTAGCCAGAGGAGTCTAGGGGCGAGCGCCGAGGCAGCACGCTATTGAGCGCGATCAGATACGCGTGCGGTCCTAGGGCGCAGCCTCGGGGCCACGCGTGGTCCGCGCTCCATGCAGGGGGCAGCCATGCGCCGAAACGCGCCATGACTCGCGCGCTTTCGCGCGCATCCACGATGTAGTCATCGTGATTCCCAAACACCGAATAAAAATGTTCTGCCGATGCCCGCAGAGGCTGCAGTACTTGCGCGGCGTGCTCAAGCTCAGGCGCTGTGCCCAGCACCGTCCAGTCACCGGAGCATACGAGCGTATCGGCCCGCCACGTGCGCTGAAACGCACACAATGCCTCAAGTTTCATTTCGGCAGCGCGGTGCTTGCGGCCGCGCCCCACCATTTGATTCAAGGCACCCACAAGCCGTTTGCCTCGCAGCATCCGCAACGGCAGTGATCGCGGCGATACCGTAACGTGTGGGTCGCTGAAGTGAATAACGCGCAACATAGACACTGAGGTCTACGGCCAGGGCGCCTCGACGTCGAGACCTAGCACTTCCGGCCAGCCAAAGTGCAGATTCATAACCTGCAGTGCCTGTGCGGCGGCGCCTTTCAGCAGGTTGTCCAGAGCGGCATAAGCGAAGAGCTGACCGGTGCGCGCATCGAAGTGCGCACTCACTAAAGCACCAGCGCTACCCCGCACCCAGAGTGTATCCGGCAGCACCCCGTCTTCAAGCACCCGGACGAGGGGGTGCTTCGCGTAGGCCGCATCATAAGCCGCTCTCAGCACTGCCGCACTATCGCTAAGCGAACGAAACGCGTCGCTGGCCGGCGCCACCGCTGTCACCGCTAAACCACGCGTCATCGGTAGCAGGTGGGGTTGAAAGGAGAGCGTTACCTCACACCCACTGAGACGGGACAGAGCTGCCTCAATCTCGGGTGTGTGCCGATGCGTTCCCGCTGCGCTGTACGCTCGGAAGCCCTCCGCGACAGCGCAGAAGTGAAGTCCGTCTTTGGCCTGTCTGCCGGCACCCGATGTGCCCGAAAAACCCTGAACCACGAGGGGCCCCGGAGCGATCCAGCCCTGCGCAAAGAGCGGCGCTAACGCAAGTACCGACGCCGTTGGGTAGCAGCCCGGGATCGCGAAAAGCCTGTTTGAGACGCGGGACTCGCCTCCCCCCTCGTCTCCTCCGAGACGCGAAGGCGTGACAAACCATTCCGGCAGTGCGTAGTGAGCATGCGCAAGGAGATCAGGTGCCGGGTGCGCACCATACCACTGACGGTACGCAGCCGGATCCTTCAAACGGAAGTCGGCTGAAAGGTCAAATACCGTGTGTCCTGACCGCACTAGCTCTGCAATGAAGCTGGCACCCACCCCATGCGGCAACGCACAGAATACCGCGTCGCAAGCAGCGAAACTCTCCGCATCAAGCGCACAGAAATGCTCAGGCACGTCCGGTCCGGGGCTGTGCGCAGGCAGACGTTCCTTTAGACGCATGCCACCGCCCGCGCTGCTTGCAGCGGCGACCACGTTGACACCCGGATGCCGACGAAGTAGCCGCATCAGCTCTGCGCCCACGTAACCGGTGGTACCCGCGATGCCGACGCTCAACGGCTGCACACTCACGTCTAATTCTCCCGATTCCGAGGCCCTAGAGACGCTTGCGGCTCCCGCACCCCGTCGATGAAGCGCGCGCGGAGACTACGTCGCGCGCGCCCGGTGCTGGCCAAGCACCAAAGTGGTAGCCGTTAACTTGGAGCCGTTGCGCCACGCCAGGTCAAACACACGCGACGCCTCCACTTTTCGGGCGGGCCCAAGCCCACCGGCCAAGCCAGAAACGCAGGACCGAGTACCAGATTAGCGTTTGGAGTACTGGAACTTCTTACGCGCACCGGGCTGACCTGGCTTCTTTCGCTCTTTCTTGCGCGCGTCGCGCGTCAAGAAGCCTTCGCGTTTCAAGGCCGGACGCCATGTCGGGTCCACAATCTGTAGCGCGCGCGAAAGGCCGTGCCTGACGGCTTGCGCTTGAGCCGACGTGCCACCCCCGCTCACGTTGACCTCGACGTCAAAGGTACGGTCTTCCGGGATTAGCTCAAAAGGCTGACGCACCACCATGGTGAGCGTTGGCCGTCGGAAGTACTCATCGGGTTCGCGGCCATTGACGGTGAACTTGCCCTCACCCTCGCGAATAAACACGCGGGCAATCGCGTTCTTCCGCTTGCCTGTCCCGTAGTTGCGTCCGTG
>SLQV01000158.1 GCA_007131285.1 Myxococcales bacterium | reverse complement strand
TGCGCCGCCATTCGACCATGCGACGCTCGCAACTACATCAAACATGCCGGATACGCATGACTTACGCCGTTCCTGATCGCTGCTCTAGCGCCGCACGATCGTAACGAGCTTAGGCACAGGCGCGAGATTCGGCGACGCCGCGCGGTCCCCTGATGCTCGCGGGCCCGCGTCTAATACGCTTCAGCTTAAGGTTGAGCCGCTACAGCCCTGGGTTCGCTGCTGTGTTTGCCGCGCACCTTCAATCGCTCACGCATGCAGGCCGGGGTCCCGGCGAGCACGTGGCTGCGGGGCCCGCCCGCCGTGCGCCCACACACGCGAACCCCGCTGCCGGCTAGGCTCAACCTCTTTCTTCGGCGTATTAAAGCAAACAAAATACGTAATGCGGATGAACCCTGCGCGCCCAGGCTTTTGGCGTCTTTACGTGAGAGGCTGCGGACCCGTCTGCTAGCCGTTTCGGAGACACTCGAATAAAGGTCGCCCCAGAAGCGCGCGTAGAGGGATGCTCGACTTGCGATGACACCGCGGCGATGGCATCGCCTCACCGACGATGACTGATATTTTTGAGCTTTGGCCTGCTGTTGTTGGTGCTCTCGCGCTAGGCGGCATCGCACTTGGATTGCTTCGTTGGCGGCGCTCAAACCGCAGCCACGCGCCGTCAGACACGGACCAGAGCCCCGTGTCAACACAACAAGCAGACCCTTACAAAGCGATAGACGGAGCTGTGGACCGGCAGTCCACCACGGGCCAACCGTCCCCACGCACTACGACCCCACTCGATAGCAATCGGACCTCAATGGCGATTGGGCTCGAGCGCACGCGGTCCGGTTTCATGGCGCAGCTACGCAAGGTCTTAGGCGCTGCCCCCCCAAACGAACTAAGCGCTGAGTGGATCGAAGAGGTTGAAGCGGTGTGTCTGGGCGCCGATATTGGCGTCTCCACCGTTGATAAAATCATCGACGGCGTTGCCGAAAGACGAAAGCAAGAGCCGACGTTAAGTGTAGAAGACGCGGTTCGCGACGTGCTCGAACATCTACTAAACGCGCCTTCGACCACCGCTCCGGGCTCGGTTCTCTTGAGCAACACGCCACCCAGTCAAGACCCAAGCGACGCGTTGAAGATCATTCTTCTCGTCGGGGTCAACGGGGCGGGCAAAACCACCACCGCGGGCAAACTTGCAGCTCAGTTGGCTGCGGATGGGTCGAAAGTGATGTTGGCCGCAGGCGACACTTATCGCGCCGCCGCCCTCGAACAGCTCGCAGGCTGGAGCCGTCGCGTGGGCGTGGAGTTGTTCACTTCAGCGTCCGGACGCGACCCTGCCGCCGTGCTCTATGACGCAGTTAAGTCGGCGCAACAGCAACAGGCGCAGTGGCTGATCGCCGATACCGCGGGCCGCTTGCATACCAAAGCCTCCCTTATGGATGAACTCGCACGCGTCGGGAAGAGCCTGGCGAAAGCCCGGGGTGGTCGATGTGCGGACGAAACCTTATTGGTTGTCGATGCAACCACCGGCCAGAACGGTCTCATGCAGGCGCGCGAGTTTCATGCTGCTGCACCTCTAACCGGAGTGGTTCTCACCAAAATGGACGGTACCGCCAAGGGAGGGATCGCTTTCTCTATTAGCGATGGTCTTGGACTACCCATTCGCTTCGTAGGCGTTGGCGAACGCATCGAAGACCTGATGCCTTTCGATCCTGCCCTCTTTGTCGAAGCCTTGTTCGAAGACCCCGACGCCGTGACGCATTGACAAACCCTTAGAGCGGCGACCGAACGCGATGATTGCGTACGACAACCGAGGGAGCAGCCTAGGCTGTCGATCCCTGATCTAAAGCAAAATGCGCTGCCTGAAATGGCACGACAAGCCTTTCTCTTTTGGAAACTTGAGCCCTCTCGGGAATGCGGTCGCTCTTTGTCAGTTGCTTGCGAAAGTCAGGCCGTGATAGCGTCTTTCGTAGTCGTCTGCGCGCCCTCCGGGTCACGTAGACAGTTGCTGAATGGCCGGCGACAACTCTGCCTTCAAGGGGGCGTATGTGGCCTAGCCCCCAGGCTCTGCTCTCAGCCTGAGCTCCCACGGTGGGCGCTCCTGTGATGCGGCAACGAAGTCTCAAGGTTTGCCAATGAATCCCCACATACTCCGGTTGTCGAATGCGGTGAGCCCTAGGCTTCCAACTTCCAAACGTTGGACGCCAAGGTCCGTGGAAGCCGCGCTCGCCACTCCCCTAGTGGCCGTCTGCGCGGGCACATTCTTCCTCTGCGCATCGAATCTTTGTGCACCAGGAAGCCGAGCAACCGCGCAGGACATGACCTTCGAGATAGACGAATCCACCGGCGAGATTCAGACGGGTGACACTGAAGCTCGAAACGCCGACGACGACTTCATCGCGTCGCTTGCGGAAAACAACTCGATTACCGGAGATGACAAGGGCGATGGACCGCGAGACGAAGTGGAGCGCGAACGCGCGGAGGAAATCTATGCCGTCCAGCAAGTCTATGCACTCAGGTTGAATCGCTTCGAGCTGAGCCCGATGGTAGGCTTCACTCTCAACGATCCTTTCGTAAGTCACACGTCGCTTGGACTTTCTGCAAACTATTGGCTCACCAATGTGCTTGCAGTTGGCGCAAGCTTTCAATGGTACGATGGCCTTGAAGACGAGTCTGACCTCACGTTTTTTGTACGGCGCTCAACGCGACTCGCGGTGCCGGTAAGCGAATACCAACTCGGTGCTTACTTAAACGCCACCTACGTACCTCTTTACGGGAAATTCGCCTTTCTCAATAAATATATTTTCGAATGGGACGCCTATCTGGTGGGCGGCATGGGCATTATGCGTACCAGGCCGATCCCCGTCATCGACCCAGAAGCGCGTTCCTTTGACTTCGGCAATCGGCTCGCTTTTAACATCGGCCTCGGACTACGTGTCTTTGTAACCCGCTGGCTCGCAGTTATGACTGAAGTACGGAACTACATGTTCCTCGACAAGGTAGAGAATCAGCTAGTCGAAGTCGGCGAGGATCGCTTTAATGAAGATACCTGGTTCGCGAACGGCGTTAGTTTCGTCAATAACGTCAGCGTACACTTGGGACTTACTGTGTTTTTTCCTTTTACATTTGAATACAAGCAACCGAAGTGAGCGCCCACCGTACTAAAGGCGCATGGAGTATTGACATGCGTATGGTTGGGGCGAGAGCAGCAAGGCAGATACTTATGCGGATTGGCGTCAAACCAAATACTGCGGCTACCGTGCCAGCCCACCCTCGGGCCCTTCAGCAATCCAGCATCGCGACGAGATGCGGATCGCCCAGGCCCCACCCGGGGTCGGGGGTAGTAATGAGCCGCCACACCTGGCACCCGAGGCAACGCACTTTGTCCCCGCTTACAGTCTCAAGTTTCGCCGCGACTTCCTTCGTTATTCCCCGTGGCCGATGCTTGCGCCCAGATGCGACATCCGTGTTTCATTCTGTCGATCCACGCGCGAGAGGGCGCAGTGCTTGGAGGTGCCTTGCCCACGTTCTCGTGGCTGGCCTAGGCTTGATTTCTGCTCTAGGCCTAGAACCTACCGCGGCACAGGCTCAAACAATACATATCGAAGGCCCTCTCGCCGGCGCGCCCGCTGTACGCCAGCTGCGACTTTACAGGGAAGGTCGGCTAACCTTAAGACCGCATTTGGCTTTCACGCTTCAGGACGAGTACGCGCGCACCATAGGCCTGGGCTTAAACGTCGACTATCACATTTGGGATTGGCTAGGCTTAGGCGTCTGGGGCATGTTTGGCGCTTTTCATCCCACGACCAATCTGACCGATCAAATCTCGTCTATAGGCCAGACCACGGACCTCAACGCACTATCGTTGCCGAGCCGCGAACGGTTCCAGGAGCAGATAGGCAAGTTACAGTGGGCAGCCATGCTTCAAGCCACCTGGATTCCACTTAGAGGAAAACTCGCGCTATTCCAGAAGTTCTTCGTGGACACCGACTTCTACCTCTTTGGCGGCGCCGGTGTCGTTGGGGTCGAGGAGCGAGCAGATACGCAGCCCGGAACTTGTACGTCTGCGCCTACGGGCGACGGTAGCGAGGCAGAGATTGCGTGCCTGCAGTCACAGATACGACGTCAGTCAAATATGAAGTTCGCGCCCACCTTTGGCGCTGGTCTATCCGTATACATCAACCAATGGATCGGCGTATTCTTCGAATGGAGAGCCCTACCCTTCGCCTATAACGCAGGTGGAACCGACGAGCGCGGCTCTGACGGTCGCGGCAATAACGGAGGGGGAGACTTCCCTGATGGCGTCATCGACGGCCAGGACGCCATTTTTCGCATCAATCATATGCTGAATATCGGCGCAACCTTTGCTCTACCGCGCAGCGCCAAAATCACCGAGTAGCGCTGCGTGGCTCTGCCATGAGCATCTGTATGCGGCGGCTTTCATCACTTCGGGCTTGCGCCGCGAGACTCGATAGAGACGCTTCGTCAAGGCCCGGAGCATCACGCAGTATTTGGTAAGCAAGAAAGCGGACTCCCTCATTTGCGTCCTTGGTGAAGCGTTCGACTTCGCTTCGCAGCGACTCCGCAAGCGGCTGAGGTAAAAAGGCGAGCAACTGGAGCTTCTTCTGTGGGTCACGCTCATAGGCTGTAGAGAACTCTGCAAGCAGTTCGCCCAACGAAGTGACCAGATTCTCAGCGCTCTGGAGTTCCGCCAGAAGCTTTAACGGAAGACCGAGACTCCTGGTAGAACGACAATGTTTCAGCAAAGGACTAAGAACGACGTCAGCTCCTAGATCACGTAGCGCCCCAAACACGGCTTCTTTCTCTTCCTGATCCGTAATGGTAGGATCCGACGTGAATTCGAAGCGACGAAGCAGTGCGGCTGCAGCCTCCACAGTGCCCAGACTGGCTAAGAAGCGAATCGACTCCCAGCGGTCGGGCGCGTAAGCACGGCGATTGGCGACCCGATTCGCGTGTTTAGCAAAGCGCTTTTGAGCGGAAAACAAAGTAAACATTGCTGCGAAGCATGCATGGGTTCAGGGTGTCTGCAAGCTCAAAGAAAGATGCAAAACGCCGGAGCCTGTCAGAGCTGTGCGGCCGCTGGCATCTCAACTGGCTCGAGGCGAACGCCCCCACCTTCCTCGTGGACCACGAACCGAATACCCCGTCCACGCTCCTTAGCGGTGCCCGCGGCGGAAAGGGTGATGCGTTCCCGGAACGTCTCCTCCGTTATGCTTTCCACATTCTCCCCGCTCCGCTGCTTCGCGGCCCGATAGTCGGAGTAAAGCCGCGCCAAATAGACATCCTCCGCGAGGGAAAATAGTTGCTTAGGGTCTCGTGGCAGCGGAGCGCTTACAGGCGCCTCTGGCGCTTTGTCTCCTCCGTCGGCGGGCGCTGACGCGGCCAGCGGTTCACCGATGAATCCGCTAGGTCTGAGGCTTGCCTTATCACCGCCTGCACTCTCTTCGATGCCACCGAGCAGGTTGAGCAACTGATTTACGCGATAGGCTAATCCGCCAAAATCCTGATCTTCAGTGCTTAAACGTTGTTGTAGGTTGCCGTTGATGGCTGCAAGCACACCCTCTTCTAAGGTCTCAATTTGGCGCACGATACGTGAGCCCACCCAGAGGCCATAAATAAGCACCAGAAGCATTCCTATGCCAAACGCCAATAGTATAACGTCTAGTGTGCCCAAGATGCTTCGGTGCAGCATCGCTGGATGTACCAATACGTACCCGACTGAAGCAGAAGCCGTCAGAGGCAGTCGCTCCACCAGCAGCAGGTAACTCTCTCCGCCGTCTTTAATCTTCGTGGAAACCTTGTCACTGCCCGCAAGGACCCGACCTCCCGAAACCACTGAGCCGCCAAGCCCTTCTGCGAGCCGCGCTGCCAGCCGGTTGCTCAGCGACGAGGAGTAGATGCCCCGCTCAGTGAAGAACGCCACGTCCGCAAGCAGGCCGCGAGCGTATAGAGAAGCCTGCGACCGAGAGAGATCGAACCCAACCACGAGCGCGCCAACCAGCGCGCCTGCTTCGTCCCGTACCGGAGCGACTGCGATCTCAAGTAGCTTGTTCTCTTCCTCGAGACGCCAAATATCGTGCTGTGGTAAAGAGGTGTCCAGAGCTTTGCGTAAACCCTTGATCTCAGAGCCTAGCTCGCGGCGAAACCAGCGATTAACATCTTTGTCGCGGGCGAGCACCTGCCCCTCGGCATTGGTCAACACCACGAGATCCGGAACGCCCCGGCCTGCATTAGCCGGGTTGCGAAACCACGCAGAAACGTCCTCGACCGCACGATGCGCACTTTGACGCCTTGTACTCTCGTTAAGCGGCCGAAGCGCGCGCTGCACGTCCAATGCTTTCGATTGCTTGAGCGTTAGCAGCTCAAGCTCGTACGCCTGACCAGCCCATACCTGCTCGAATAGCCGCTGTTTACGTGCAAAAGCGCGCAAAGACTCAGCCGCAAGAGACTCGGAAAGCTGGTGCCTTGCCAGACTATAGGCACCGAGACCGACCGCCATCAGAATCACTAAGTTGCCAGCGATAACCTTAAAACGCATGGGTGCTCACTTGAGGCGTCTCGGACCCAAATCCGCCGCTCCTGGGGTTATCGGTACCACTATCGGCAAAGGCTGGTCAAGCACGCAGCGAAGCGAGCAAGGCTGCTGCCTTAGGATGACCTGCTTCCTCGCTGAGAGCGCGCTCCAGCATTGAGACGCCTCGGTTGGAATCGCCTAGTTTTGTCGCAATATCACCGAGACGGCAGTAAATATCAGCCTTTGTCAAGCCAACTGTTGGCGTCAGTTTTTGCAGCAAAAGTGACTTGAAGCACTTTTGTGCCCGTTCGTGGTCACCAGTCTCGTACGCAAGTTCTCCCAGCTCTTTCAGCGCCTCTAGATTGGATAGGTTTAAGCGAAAGGCTTGATCATAGGCGTCTTTGGCGTCGTCAATCGCTTCAAGCGCAAGTAGACCACGCGCCAAGCGCAAATAGAGATCGGAGCCCTCCTTGCCTCGCGGTGGCTTTGGTCTCGCAAGTTTACGTCGAATCACAACCACCGCCTCATCTGCCTTTCCTGAGCGCGTTAGGGCGTCGAGCCAGAGGTCTTCGAGGCTCTCGGTCAACGGCCCTGTGGCAGCCACGTTGTCAATTGTTCTGGCCGCCCCGGAAGCATCATCAAGCGTGTTTAGCTGATAGTCGGCAAGTTTTTCATGCCAAGCAAGAGCCTCCTCGCGAGACGTGCATCCCTCGGCTTTCTGCTGCAGAAGACCCACAAGCGCCTCAGACTGATGCGTGTCGCGGTAGAGCGCCTCAAGCGAGTCAAACGCTAGCTTCTCTGCGTGACCCTGCGCCAGGGCGGCACGGTATATTGCCTCGGCAACTTCTGGGTCGGCGACAGCTGCCACTTCGTTCATCGCTGCGGAGAGAAGGGACGTATCTAAACGACGCATGGCGCCCGTCTCCACCCCGGCAGGCATCGCGAGCCACGCTGGCACCAGCGCAGCCATGCCCGCCCAATCGCCCTGGTCTTGCCGGATTCGCAAAAGACCTTCAATCGCCCGCATACTATGGGCGTCTTCTTTCAGAGCTTGGGTGAAGAAATCTTCTGCCCGCTGGGGATCGCTTGCGGCGCTTAACTCTCCCAAGTAGGCGAGCGATACTGCCCGCAAATCTGGACGAGATTCGCGCGCCAACCGCGACTCGATCACCTCTGCGAGACGCACATCATCGCCCTGGCGCTGAAGCACCTGGAGAAGCTGAGAAAACAGCTCGGCATCCTCGGGGGCGTCTGCGGCAAGACGCTGGAGCAGTTCGGCTGCACGCTCGGGCTCATGACCGCTTTCTGCTAGCAGCGATGCAAGACGCCGCTCAAGCGCCACCGCTCGCCCGGACGAGGCAACACTAAGCGCCAGCTCCAAACCTTCAGAGAGCGTTGCCACGATAGGGTCTCGCTGGTGCATCTCCTCAAGGAGTGCAAGGTATTCGGCGTTGCTGGGATCGTCGATAAGCCCCTCAACCAACCCCTGCGCACACGCCTGAGCTGGAAGGCCGAGCCGAGAAAAAGACACACGCGCGAGCTTAAGACGAAGCGGCGCGCGCCGGTCGGGGTCGAAGGATACCTCGAGAACCGTTGCAAGGTGCTCGACCAGCTCTTGCCATTTCTGTTGTTGCTCCAGCGCAAGCGCTAGCGCGTCTTGTGCATCTGAATCGTTGTCGTCGAGAGCAAGTAACGAGCGCGCCGCCTGCTCTGCACTCTCCCAACGTCCTGCAGAGATCCCAAGTTCAACGATGGAACGAAGATGCAAGCGCGTCTCATCTTCATCCGAACACGCCTCCGCAAGGCGCTCAAGCACGGGCAATCGGGTGGCAGCGGGTTCGCCAAGCTCAAGCAACACCGCCGCCCGAAGCCGTAGCGCAGCGAGCGCATCGGGCTCACGCGCCAAAAGCGCAACCGAAAAGGCCGCCACCTCCGAACCTGTCGCCCTGAGACGCACAAGCTGCGCCGCCACCTCTAGCGCAAGTGGGGATTCAGAAAGCTCCGCTTGCGACGATACGCGCACAAAATTTGAGAGCGCGGGCCCAGCAAGCTCCGCAGGGAGATCAGCCATAACCTGCAACGCGTGGGCGTCGGAGACATCACAAACCAGCGCGCGTCGCGCCGCATCCACAAGCGCATCGGTGTTTTCACTGCGTTCCGCAACAGCTAGGTAGGCTTGGACTCCTTCGGCTGCCACCTCGGCAGGTGCTTCTTCAAGCCAAGCGCGCCAAAAGGCCAACACGTCGGCCCCTTCGACCTCAAGCTGAGTCGCTAGCATCTGCGCGCTGCCGCAACTCAAACCGCTAGCGTGTTCATGCGCCCAACGACTGAGCAACTTTCCAGTCGCCGAACATGATCCGCCGAGGAGAAGCCCGGGCTCAAGAACCTCGAGAGGCGACACATCTCCTACATCTTCAGAGCTCGGGTCAGCTTGGCCCGAACGCTGATGCAGTGCCTCAGCGAGGTCACAGCGTAGTTTCTGCTCTGTCTCAACATCGTCCACCGCGTCCAAGAGACGACGAAGCCAAAGACAAAGAATGTCGAGCTTGCCGCTGCGACGAATAAGGCTGTCGACGCACTTCTCCAGGCTTGATGGCACCCACACGCCACTGGCCAGTCGGCGCAACACGGGCTCCGCCTGGCTGAGCGAATCGCCCCGCTGCTCCATCAAAGACACGATGACAACGAGAGTTGCAGCAACTTCATCACCCAAGTCGTCCATGGATGCCTGCGTCGTAAGCACATCAAGCGCCGTTTCGTAAGCACCTAAAGCGCTCGCAAGGCGTTCAAACTCGCGACGTAGGGCCGCACTAAACGGATCGGTCCGGCCGAAGTGAGCAAGACTCGCAAACGCGTCAGCGGGACTATTGCGCGCGTGCTCGTGCGTTTCTGCCACCGCCCGAGCAAGCGCGATCCGCTTTTCCCACTCGCCAGAAGCCTCGAGAACGCCAACCTGCACGCGAACGAGCGCTTCCCAATCCTCGAGTTGCTGAAAGTGGCCACGTAGCGACTCCAGCGCGTCGGGCCCAGCTTCTTCGTCGAGCGTCAGTTCCTCTAGGCCACTGAGTGCGACTTTCGAATGCGCATTGATAGATATGGCCTGTCGAAAGGCATCCAGCGCTTCGAGAGGTTGTGCCAGTTGCCTTAGATGAAGTGAACCGATCTCTTCCCAAAGCTCTACCTGCGCGTCTCGCTCAAGTTCGCAAGTTTCGAGCAGTTCACGCGCGAGATTATCTAGCTCAGGCCAGTCTTCCCGACGGCGCACAAGGACACGCAGCGCCTGAAGGGGCGCGCTCTCGCCAGGAAGGTCTGCCGCCGCGCGACGATAGTGTTGCTCGGCAGCGGGGACGTCTCCTAGTTCTCGCTCGCAGACCATCGCCATCTTAAATGCGATAGCCGCGCTCGCTTCTGGCCCTTCCGCAATAGCCTCAAGGCGTTCCATACATCCGATCCAGGCACGATAGTCTCGCTTTTGCTCGTAGATCTCCGCAGCCAGTACAAGCGGCGCTTCTGCATCGGGGTTCGTATCTGACGCGCGTTCAAGCACGACAACCGCTTCATCAAGCCTTCCCAGGTCGCGATACAAGACGGTTCCCTGCGCCAGCAGAAATGCCGCAGCCTGGGCAACATCCGCCTCGAGATCGGCCCGACTACCGAGCGCCCTCGCGAGCCCCTCGCTATCTTTGACTTCAGTACATACTTCAATAAGTAGGTCGAGCGCAGCAATCGGTTCCGGATCGAGCTCAAGCACGCGCTCAAGCCAGGGCAACGCCGCGGCGGGATCCCGCACGTCGCGCGCCGCCCAAATACTGGCCTGCAGCAGTCGCTCTGCCGACAGCACGCTCGGCGACTCAATCGCAAGCGCCGCAAGAATCGGCGCGCCTTCTGCGCGCAACTGGAACGCCTCGACAACTTCGATAAAGCGCGCGGCAACGCCTTCGTCCTCCGGCGCAGCTTCTGCTGCGCGGCGCAACGCGTCAAGCGCAGCAGGACCGGCCCCCTGTTCCTCGACGAAGAGGCGCGCTACTTCCTGCAGCAACTCTGCTCGCGCAAAACCGTCCGTTTCCGCTTGTGCCCGCGCCTCAAGCACAGCGACACGTTTTTTCCACTCGCCGAGTTCCGCGTAGACCGGGTCGAGGACCTCAAGTACCAGCCCCGTCAGCTCCGCGACATGAACTAGCGTTTCTAGCATGGCCAAAGCCTGTGCCTGACCGGGATTTCCCCGCAGCACTTCTGCGAGCCGAGAGACCGCACCGGGGCCGTCCTGTAACGCTTCATAGGTGAGCTTCGCTGCGAGCACGCTAAACTCATCGACCCGCTCAGGCACCGGCGTTCGCGTCACATCTGCCAGCTCGTCGTAGAGTCCGATAAGTTCCGCTGCGTGCCCCCCGCGCTGAATAAGAGCGGCAAGCTCTTCCCACGGAAGAGGCAATGCGAGATCCTCGGCCGCGGACCGCGTAATCTCCGCCGCTCGCAGCCAGTTGCCTCGGGCCTCCCCTTCCAGCTTCGCGGCCTGACGGTAGCGCTGCACCTTCGCCTCGGTCCCCTCTTCCAGTGCGACAGCGTCAAGATAGAGCTCAACCAGACTTGCCCAGTCCTCGGCACTCTCCAGCAGAGACTCAAGGCCATGAAACGCGCGCCGGTCGTCCGGGCGGGCGCAACGGATGCGTTCATAAACATCACGTGCTTGAGCTGGCTGGGCCGCCGGGCCTGCCAGAAGCGCCGCAAGCTCGTGTGCAATATCGATCGCATCTTGCGAACTGGAATCAGGGAGCAAATCTAGTGCGCGCTCGAGACACTTCGCGAGGTCAGACCAACGCTCCAGCAGACGCCCAAGACGACTGATACGCTCCACGACGCTTAGTACATCAGCGTCGCACTCAAGTAGCTCTGTGTACGCCGCGAAAGCGCTCTCAAGGTCATCGAGATGTTCTTCGTTAACCTCGGCGAGATGCCTAAGCGCTTCCGCCCGAACGAGCATATCTTCTGAGGCGCTCTGGGCATTCAGAGCCTCTTTAACCTCGGACCAGGCCCCACGAGCCCGGGCAAGACGCTCGAGCAACCTGCCTGCATCAACCTGAACATCTGCCCGCTTGAGCAACGGCAAAAGCCGGCTTGAAATGCTGTCATGCATGCTCGCGTCCGACTTGAGCAATGCCTCTAGTACCTGGATGGCTCTTGGGGCGTTGGCAAACGTCCCAAGTGCGATATCAACGTACTCGAGCTGTTCGACGGCACTTGCGGCGCCCGCATCAATGCGCTGCTCAAGAAACACGCCCAAGCGCTGAATCTCCCCAGCTTTTGTAAAGATACGACGCAATATAGTGGATATATCGTCTGTACATTGCGCTTCGCTGGCGCGTTCAATGCTCTCGACAGCGCGCGGCAAGTCCTCCGCCTGATTCTCGAAAAGCAGCGCTGCTTCACTCAGGTATCGCGAGCGCTCGGAGTCGAGGTCGCATGTCTCACTGCGGGCCACCCAAAGCTCCGCCAGGCTGGAAAAGTCTCCAAGGGTCCGCAGTACCTCGCTGAGATGCGCGTGAAGCACCTCCGCCTCTGGAACGATACTAAGGCCATGTTCAAGCAGAGAACGCGCCGCCTCAGGTCGCTCCAAAGCCTCTGCTACCCCCGAGAAAATATCGACCACACGCACAAGCGTATCGGGCGTCTGAATGTCTTCCACACCCCTCATCACGATATCCAGCAGTCGGCTCTTGGAATCGCGGTCGACAATAAGGCGTAAGCCGCGCTCGACAATATTAGGAAAACGGGGGTGAAACAGCGCCTTCTCTGCAGCTTCAAGACTCAGGGCCTCCGCGACAGAGCCCTGGCTCGCGTCGAGCTCACTTAAATCAAGCTCGTAGAGATCAAGCGCACGCTCGAAGGCGCTCACCGCATCGGAACCCTCGCTCGCCGAACCCACCAAATGCAACGCACGAACCTGAGTTGCCGCGCCTTCAAGCACCTGTGGTGCAGAGACGACGGCGCGCGCCGCCGCAAGGCTTGCCGCCGGGTTATCAGGTCGTGTCAGCCAATCATTGAGCGAACGTCGCGCATCCTCTGCCTCAACAGAATCCTCAAGAATGAGGTGAACCAGCCGTTCGACCGCTCGGTCCCACTGTCCCAGGCGCTCACCCTCAAGCAACGCAAGCTCTAGAGCCCAGCGTTCACTACGAGCGCGATCATTCTCCGATACCATTGCGCTTTCAAGCGCTTGAGCGATACGATCCCAGTCCTCAAGCTGACGCAACAGACGCACCCAGGCGTCAACCATTCGGCCCACGTTGCCGAGACGTAAAACGCCACTCTCTAGCAATGTGGCCGCACGCTCGATATCTCCAAGCCCCTGTGCCGCCACAGAGGCTGCTTGGAGGTAAAGGGTTTCGAGCGCTGTCGGCTCATTTTCGAGATCTAGAGCATGGTTTAGCGCCTCAAGCTGCCCCTCTGCGTCATTGACCGCTTCACTGGCCTTCGCCAAACGCTCCCAGACTTGACCGGCATGCGGAGACGTCTCAGATGCCCGCATCAGATGCCGTCGTGCCGTGGCGTAGTCATCCAGTGCCTCGAAGTGCGACGCTAGACGTACACTTGCCTCCATCCGCTCAGCGTCCGGAAGATTTCCTTGCTCGATAACGACCAACGCCCGAAGTGTGAGCGGGTCGCAAGGCAAAGCGCTGGGGGCTTGCGCTGCGCAACGAGCCGCAACGCTATCGGCAAGTTCGGGCTCGCTTT
>SLQV01000205.1 GCA_007131285.1 Myxococcales bacterium | reverse complement strand
GACGGCTTTCGCCGCGGGTGTCCGCGCTGGATGTTGGCTTTACCTGCGAGCGGCCTGCTGGCGGCCTCATCTAGGGCGCACCTTGGCGCGAAAGCACAAGCCAATCCGCTTGGGCGCGTGCCGGAGCCTTGGGTTGCTGGCGGGCCTGGCGTTGGCGGCGTGTAGCGACATGGCGGCGCCGCGCCCGGGAACACCCGCTGCGCCCGCGGTGTGTGATGAGCGCGCGTGTCTAAGTGGTAGTTGCAGCGGCGGCGATTGTGAGGTGGCCGCGCCATCGGCGGATGCCGCTGTCTTTGACGAGGCTGATTGCAGTGCGGGCTTCGACCCACGGCTCCCCACGGCCTGCCAGTGTGCGGCAGGGTGCATTTCCCAAACGTTTGGTCCACGGGGCCGCGTTTCCGGAAGCGATCCTGCCAATATCCTCGATGGGATCGACGTAGATGCTGAAACCGGCGAACTCATCCTGCATGCTACACGTAGCCAGCGTTCGCTGATCTGGATAGCCAACACCGCTCAAGGCACGGTGTCTAAGGTGGATACGCGGACGCTGCGCGAAGAGGGCCGTTACGCGATGGGCTCATCTGCCCAGACCGACGTGGATAGCGAGCCCGAGTGCCCTGCCTGGCCCTATTCGGATATCGAGGCCTTCTCGCAGACATGCGAGGACCCTTCGCGGACTTCGGTTAATGGTGACGGCGATGTGTTCGTCGGGCTGCGGGCGGCCGGCGCGGTGGTGAAGCTAGCGGCGGGGCAGAGCGCGGGGAGCGAAGGCAACCTGAGTGTGGGCGAGGCCTGCCCGGATACCAACGGTGACGGCCGGCTGACCACCTCCTCCGGGCGCAGCGATGTGCTGCCTTTCGGGACAGACGACTGCCTGCTGTGGCGCCGGGAACTTCTGCGTCCCCGCGAGGGCAGCCCGGTTGAAGGGCGCGCCCGGCAGCTGCGGGCTGTGGCGGCACAGGATCTGGAGGACCCGCAGACGCTGGAGCGCATCCCTTACGTTTGGGTCGGCGACGACGAGCAGGGCGGCGTTGTGTGGAAGCTTGACGGACGCACAGGCGAGGTCCTGCTGCGCATCGAGTCACCTCCGGCGGCACCCTACGGCATGGCTCTTGGGGGCGATGGCAACCTTTGGATTTCCGGGCGATCCACTGCCACGCTTGGGCGCATTGATACCCGTGCTTGCACGTCGCAAAGCTGCCCTCCCAGCGCTATGGAGAGTATCAGTATCCTGGGCTTTCTCGACTTCTCTGCCGACCGACGCACCCTGCTTACCGGTGCCTACGGCATCACTGTGGACTTCAAGGGGCGGGTCTGGTTAGCAACTGACCGCGCTCTTTTGCGCTACGACCCACGCAAGTCTCTCTCCTACGCACGCGTGCAGGGCAATATGGCCTGGAGCTGCACCGGTCCGCGAACAGGGTGCACCGAAGTGCGGGCCGGCGCGCCGCTGGACGACTACCGTTGGGTCAGTATTCGCGCCCCCGGCGTTTCCCAGATCTTCCGCGGGGTCACCGCTGATAGCCAAGGGTACGTCTTTGCGGCCCTGCGAGGCGGCGATGTTGTGCGTTATGAAGGCGACACTCCGCGCAACCAGAAAAGCTTGCCCGGCACCAATCTTGACGATGCCTCGTGGGGCATTGCCACGGACGGAGACGGTCAGATCTGGACCATCGGCTATGGTCAGCCTCACCCGCGCGTATTCGATGTCGAGGGCGCCCTGCGCACCGAGGCCGACGCGATCCAGCTCACGCTGCCCTACACCTATTCGGATATGACCGGCTCCCAGCTCCGTTTTGCGACCCGGCCGGCGGGCACACTGCGTCGCATATTCGAAGGCTGCTCCCCGGAAGAAACGACACGTTGGCATGCTATCGGTCTGGCTACAGACACCCCTTCAGGTACGCGCATCAGCGTGCGGGCACGCAGTGCCTCCAGCGCCGCAGACTTAGCACATGTCCCTTTTGTGACCGTCGGTGACATGCCCGGCAACACAACACCGCTGGGATTTTCAGCGAGTTTCCAGCGTGAGGGGATGCAAAGCGAACGCTACCTAGAAGTCGAACTTCGCCTAACTACCGACAATCAGAATACGGAACGATACGTGACACCTCGGGTATTGGCCGCCGATGTAGGTCATTTTTGCGCAGGTCCTGTTTCGGGCCTCATTTAGGACGGGGGACCGAATCTGGCGAAGGCGCGTGCGTATCACGCGGCTTGATCTTGGCCGGCCGCGCCCGTCGCAGACCCCCAAAGGCCCGGTAGGATATGCACCCACAAAAAAGCGCCTGCGCGTATTATTACGCTAGAAGTGCGGTTTTTTGCTTTCAAGGTCCCTTAGCCTGGGAGAGTGTCTAGATTCTTTCCGACGATTTCAGCGAATACTTCTCTGCTAACCGCAGCGCTAGCAGCCGGCACGCTGGCCACGCTTCTCCTTGCTGCGGGCTGCAGCAAGGAGTCCAGTGGATTCACCGACGCCGACGGCACGCACGTGGGCACGGCCCCAGACGGAACGGTCTTCGGTTCTCCCTGTGATGGCAACAACTGCGTCGGCGGCTTGTGTCTCGACGGCCTCTGTCAGCCGCCGGGCTCCGGCCCGGGAGCAGCACCGGGTTTCCCCGACCCAGATTGTGAAAATGGCTTTGACCCAAGCTCGCCCGCGGCGTGTCAATGCGCCCCGGACTGCATTTCTTCGTCCATCGGCAATGGTTCGGGCAGTGCCTTCAGCCTGACTGAACCCGGTACCCGTTACGATGGCATCGCCGTCGACCCCGTAACGGGAGAGCTAGTTCTCGAGTCGAGCAGCATCGAGAACGCCTACATCTGGATCTCGAACACCACTCAGGGAACAGTTTCAAAGATCAACACACGTACCTTCGTCGAAGAGGGCCGCTACGCGATGGGACCTGCCGCCAGCCTGAATGCGGACAACGATGCGAAAAACTCCCATAATGGTGATTGCAATATCAGCGCGAACAACAACAGTGCAGGTTGCGAGGATCCTTCGCGAACTTCAGTCAACGGCGCCGGCGATGTATTTGTAGGATTGCGCTCGAGAGGCGGCGTGGTGAAGGTAAAGGGTGATGCGGAGCGCTGTCCTGACACCAATGGCGACGGGACGGTAACAACATCGAATGGTCGGACGAACATCCTGCAATATGGGAGCGACGATTGCGTGCTTTGGCGCACGATATTTCCGGGAAGCAAGCAGCGCGTGCGCGCGGTTGCGGCTCAGGACATTCCGTCGCTCGATTTTGGGCAGCCTCGCTCAATCGTATGGGTGGGTGACGACGATGGCGCGGGCACCATCTGGAAGGTGGATGGCGAGACGGGCGAGGTCCTGTTGACGATCACGAATCCGCCTGCGGCACCCTATGGCATGGCGCTCGACGGCAACGGTCAGCTTTGGATCTCCGGACGAAATGGCAATGCTGCAAACCGCCGGGCACTTGGACGCATCGACACGACGCGTTGTGATTCTGACAACTGTGGAGGCGCAAGTTTCTGTAACACGGACGCCAGCTTCTCAAACT
>SLQV01000061.1 GCA_007131285.1 Myxococcales bacterium | reverse complement strand
GTGGACCTGGCTACCTGCCACACGACCGCAAAAAGCCGACTGGCCCCAAGGAGCCGCCGGCTTTCCATACCAGCCTAAAGGACGCCTGCTTACTCCTCGTCGGCGGTTTCGGATTTGTCGCCGGAGAGGCCGATGAGCTTGTCCTTGAGCAGGTCGCCGAGGGTGACCGAGCCCGATCCGCTGGGCCCGATGCGGCGCTGCTGCGCGTCTTGGTTGGCCTGGGCGGCGCGGGCCTGGGCAAACTTCGCCGGGTCTACGCTGATTTCCTTGTTCTCAAGACCCTTGATAGACAAGTTGATCGAACGCGCTTCTCCGTCGATGTGAATGACTTCTGCCTTCAGCATCTGGCCCTCTTGCGGCGTCACATCCAGATGCTGCGACGAGATAAGGCCCTCGATACCGCGCTCGATTTCCGCATACGCGCCGTAGTCACCCACAGCGGCCACGCGCACCTCAATGACCGTGCCGAGCGGGTAACGCTCCGAAGCGAAGTTCCAGGGATCTTCGTAGAGCTGGCGAATGCCGAGAGATACGCGCTGGTCGTCCTCGTTGATGGACAGAATAATGGCCTCGACCTCGTCGCCCTTCTGGTAGAGTTCTAGGGGGTTCTCGAAGCGCGTGCTCCAGGAGATGTCCGACTTGTGGACCATGCCGTCCACGCCGTCTTCGATGCCGACGAAGAGGCCGTACTCAGTGATGCTGCGGATCTTGCCGCGAATGATGTCACCGGGGTTGTACTTCTGGATGAAAGCGGTCCATGGATCCGGCTCAAGCTGCTTCATGCCGAGGCTGATGCGCTTGTTCTGCGCATCCACTTCGATGACCGCACACTCCACTTCCTGGCCGATTTCAAGCATCTTCGAGGGGTGCTTAGGCTTGCGCCAAGACATCTCACTCACGTGAATGAGGCCTTCTACGCCCTGCTCGAGCTCGACGAACGCGCCGTAATCCGTGAGCGACACCACCTTGCCGCGCACGCGCATCTCAGGCTTGTAGGTGCGCTCGGCGATGTTCCACGGGTCTTCCTGGGTCTGCTTGATGCCGAGCGAGACGCGCTCGGTATCTGAGTTGTACTTAAGGACCTTGACGGTCACCTCGTCACCGACGTTAAACACCTCCGATGGGTGATTGACCCGGCCCCAGCTCATGTCCGTGATGTGCAGCAGGCCGTCGATGCCGCCCAAGTCCACGAATGCACCGTACTCGGTGAGGTTCTTGACCTTGCCGGTAACAATCTGGCCCTCTTCGAGGGTTTCAAGCGTCGCCTGCTTGAGCTCATCACGCTGCTGCTCAAGGAGAGCACGGCGAGAGAGCACGATGTTGCCGCGCTTCTTGTTGAACTTGATGACCTTGAACTCGTGGGACTGGCCGAGCAGTCGGTCGAGATTCCGAACGGGGCGCAGGTCAACTTGCGAGCCCGGGAGAAAGGCTTTCACGCCGCCGCGGATAGTCACGGCCAAACCGCCCTTCACGCGCGACGTAATGGTTCCCATGATGAGTTCCTCGCGCTCACATGCGAGGCTGATTTCATCCCATACCTTGAGCTTGTCCGCTTTTTCCTTGGAGAGCGTGACGATGCCGTCATCATCTTCCTTGGACTCGACCAATACCTCAACAATATCGCCGGCCTTGACTTCGGCGACGCCGCTTGCGCCGACGAACTCATTGATCGCGATGACGCCCTCGGACTTGAAGCCGATGTCAACGACCACCACCTCTTTCGTCACTTTGACCACGCGACCAGAGACGATGTCTCCTTCCCGGAGCTGCTCGGTCTTCGCCAAGCTCGCTTCGAAAAGCGAGGCGAAGTTCATGGATGGGGCTGGATTTGCGGGCGAAGCAGAGGTTTGGGTTGTTGTTTCGGTCATCGTCTATGTTGCGTGCCAGTCTGGTTGCACTCGCCACTGAAACCCCCAACCGACGGCACAAAGCGGGAGCTGTTTCGGCGGCACACTGCCTAAGCGATGCGTAGCCGAAGCGAAATCAGGGCAAATAGAGTTAAAATGCGGAGCGGAAGCTTATGCTTGAGGGCTCCCACTGTCAACCCGCGCGCGTCCTATGCCTTGCGAGGCTAACGCGCGCGCTCCAGCCGTTCGCGGATCTTAGCAACGGCAAACGCGGTACACGCGTCGACGGTCGTCGACGTGGTATCGATATCTATGGCGTCTTTTGGGCGCTCGAGGGGCGCGGATGCGCGGCTTTCGTCCCGCGCGTCTCGCTGGGCGAGGCGCTCTGCGGCCTCCGGCGCCTCCGTGCCAAGTTGCGCGGCGCGCCGGAGGCCACGCGCTTCGAGGTCTGCGCTGACGAAGAACTTGACCAAGGCATGGGGGAAGATCACCGTGCCGCAATCTCGCCCCTCGGCGACAATGGGGCCCGCGAGCGCCGCATCGCGCTGAAGCGCCAGCAGCGCCTTACGTACCTCGGGCAGCGCCGCCACGCGGCTCGCCGCGTCCGAGACTGCGTCACGCGTGAGCACCGCTCGGTCTGCCAGCCCCTCAATGACGAGAATAGATGCGCCTCGCGCGTTCGGTTGGAAGTGCGTGGCCGGCATGGCTGCCAGCACGTCGGTGCTTGAAGCTAGGTCCTCAACGCCCGCGTTGAGGGCGCCCCACGCTAGCGCCCGGTAGAGGGTGCCGGTGTCGAGCACGGACCAACCGAGTGCCGCAGAAATACGCTGGGCGAGTGTCGACTTTCCAGAACCGGAAGTGCCATCTAACGTGACGACGGGGTGAGGTGCGGGCGCGTTCATGCGCCAATGCCCTTAGCAGATCGCGATATCGATTCCAACGCTTGATGCGACCGCAGCGAAACCGGGAAAACTGGTATCAACGCAGGCAACGTCCCGAATAGACGACGCACCTTCCGTCCGCGACGCCAGCACAACGCCGCTCATCGCAATGCGATGGTCCCCGTGACTGATCACCTCCGCCGGCCTCAGCGCCGCCGCCGGATGCACCGTAAAGCCGTCGGGTCGCACCTCGCAGTGCACCCCAAAAGCCTCCAACATGGCGACGGTGGTGGCGATGCGGTCGCTTTCTTTATGGCGCAGCTCGGCGACATCCTCAAAGTGGGTGGGCGTTGCGGCGAGGGCTGCGGCGACCGCGAGCACAGGAATCTCGTCGATGAGGCTGGCAATCTCCGCGCCGTGCACGCGTGTCCCCACGAGTTTACTTGCGGTGGCGCGGAGGGTGCCGACGTCTTCGCCCCCACTCTCCCGCACGTCCCGCACTTCAAGGAGCGCCCCCATCCTTTTGAGCACCTCCACGAAGCCGACGCGCGTTGGGTTGAGGCAAAGATGACTTACCTCGACGCTGCCTGCGCGGGCGATAAGCGCGGCGACAATCGGGAAAGCCGCACTGGAAGGGTCTCCCGGAAGCATGACCTCAAAGCCCGGGTACGCGAGCGTCTTGGGCGGCGTTAGCCGGGTCTCGCATGGATTCGCTTTGTCGATGGCGAAGCCGAGCGCACGGAAGAGACGCTCGGTGTGGTCGCGGGAAGGTGCGGGCTCAATGACGCAGGTGGGGCCATCCGCGGCCAAACCCGACCAGAGCAACGCGCTCTTCACCTGGGCACTCGATACCGGCAGCTCGAAGGTGCCGCCCCTAAGCTGACCTCGCGCACCCGCTTGGCTGCGTTCCAAACCCTCGATGTGCAGAGGTGGCCGCAAGTCACCTTTAGCGTCCACGGTACCGCGAATGGTCGCGCCCCGCGCTGCTAGGGGTGTCACCACGCGGCGCATTGGACGACGCATAAGGGACGCGTCACCCACCAGGGTGGTCGCAAAATCCTGAGGCGCGAGCAGGCCCGAGAGCAGGCGCATCGTTGTGCCACTGTTGCCGCAGTCTAGGGGCTGCGTAGGCGCGCGTAGACCCCAGAAGCCGACCCCCTCTAGCGCGAGTGTGTCACCCGCATGCCGAGCCTTGACCCCCATAGCCTGCATGCAAGCCAACGTGCTGAGGTGGTCGGCGGCGCCCGAGAAGCCCCGGATGGTGGACGTCCCCTCCGCTAACGCCGCCGCCATGATGGCGCGGTGACCGATGGACTTATCCGCCGGAACGCTCGTTTTGCCGGCAAGTGCCGCGCCACCCTTCACCTTAAAGTCTGTCATCGCGCGGCAGAGCTTGAAGCTGCGCCGTCTACGGTCAAGCAACCAGCGCGCGGCAGCCCAGCAATCGCGCGCGAGGCTACGTACCCCAATGTCGCAGTACTCGGTATCACGACACATGTTCGGACCTAATGCGATCCTGCCAATGTTTGATGCTGAGACACGCCCACGTTCGCCCTGCACCTATCATCTTGCACTCGCCGAGGCAGCGCCCCGAGTCGTTCGGGGGATGCGGCCTCGGAGGAAGTTCCTGGGGGCGCCAAAGGGCACGCCAATAGAGACCGCATCACCCGGGGGACTCGGGGCGCTCCCGCCCACTCAAACACACTCCTACGTTCCCTGACGCTGCGCCTTGCCCTAGAGCAGGCTTTTGAGGCGCGCGAGTTCGTTCAGCGCTTCGAGCGGGGTGATCCGGTGGACGTCTAACGCCTCGAGCCGCGCAACCAATTTTGAAGGAGGCAGCGGTTTCGCAACCTGCGGCGGAGGCCCGGACGCGGGGCTTCCGGCCCCCGGAGCGCGATGGTTCGCGACCGCGTCTAGGAGCGCAAGCTGAGGGGCGCTAGCTGACGCGGCTTGAAGTACCTCGGGCGACCCAACGCCCGCCGGTGCCGAATCAGGCAGAGCCAAATCATGAGGTGCGCCTGCTTCGTCTGGCGCGCCTCCTCGCTGCGCAGGGTACTCGCATACGTCCTTAGCCGACTTTGCTGCGTTCAGTAGCGCCTGAGCGCGCTGCAGTACCTCAGACGGCAGGCCTGCTAGGCGCGCAACTTCGATCCCAAAGCTGTGACTGGCCGCGCCGTGCTCCAGGCGGTGCAGAAAAACAATGCGCCCGTCATGCTCGGTGACAGCGACGCGAAGGTTGATGCAGCGCGCGTCCTCGCCATTGGTGGCTAGGTCGCACAGCTCGTGAAAGTGGGTGGCGAAGAGGGTAAGGGGCCCGCGTTCCAGCAGATCCTCCGCAATGGCCCGCGCAAGTGCCAGTCCGTCCTGCGTACTCGTACCGCGGCCGACTTCATCAAAGAGGACCAACGAGTTTGTCGTGCTTTCGCGCAGAATGCGGGCGGTCTCCAGCATCTCCACCATGAAGGTGCTCTGGCCCGCTCCGAGATCGTCCGAGGCGCCTACCCGCGTGAAAACGCGGTCGAAAAGCCCTAATGCCGCCTGCTCGGCGGGCAGGTAGCTGCCGCACTGCGCCAGAATCACCGCCACCGCGACCTGCCGCATATACGTCGACTTGCCGCCCATATTCGGACCCGTAATGAGGGCAAGGCGCGGGCCCGCCCCAAGGTGCAAATCGTTGGGTACGAAGGCGCCCGCCGCGAGCATTGCCTCGACGACAGGATGACGCAGGCCCAAGACTTCAACGCGCGGTTCCGGCAGAAGGCGCGGCCGCACGTAGCTCCCTTCCTGCGCGAGGCGCGCAAAGGATACGCAAGCGTCGAGTGCCCCAACGGCACGTGCTAAATCACGCAGTGCCACCGCTTCAGCACCGACGGCGGCCCTGAGTGCATCGAAGCAGGCGGCTTCTTCGGCGCCTCTGGCGCTCTCCGCGTGCGCGAGCTCTTTTTCAAGCGCTAGCAGTTCAGGTGTGGTGAAGCGCTCGGCGTTGGCTAGCGTCTGTTTGCGCTGGTAGTGCTCGGGAACCCGGCCCGCCTGAGCGGTCGAGATTTCAATGAAGTAGCCGAAGACGCGGTTATAGCGAACCTTGAGTTTGTTGATGCCGGTCAGCTCTCGCTCGCGCGTTTCGAGCTCCACGAGCAATGCGCGACCGCCGCGGGCAAGCTCACGAAAGCGGTCGAGCGCTGCTGATACGCCCGGCGCAATCGCGTCTTCCTGGCCAAGCATCAGAGGCGGATCATCTGCCAGCTCGGCCTCCAGCCGCTGAAGCAGCGCTGCTGGCGGCAAATCCACTGCGAAATAGGCGCTGTTCTGGGCCCCTGCGGACGCGCGCCAGCCTTTGAGCAGCGCACCGAGTGCTTGCAAGCGCCTTAAAGTCTCGCGGATAGCGCCCAGTTCTCGCGGCTTCGCTAACCCGAGTTCCGCGCGTGTTGCAAGCCGTTCTAGATCTGGAAAACCCTTTAACAGGGGGTGCAGGGCCCGCAGTCGTTCGGGATCGCCGAGCATAAACGCAACCGCTGCCTGGCGCCCTTCGATAGCCTTTGCCTCCTTCAGTGGCGCCAGCAACCACTGGCGCAACGTACGCCGCCCCAGGACGTTGTTCGTGCGGTCGATCGTGTGGAGAAGCGAACCTTTGAAGTGTCCTTGCTGCGTATGCGTCAGCTCAAGATGCCGGACGGTTTGCGCATCGAGCTCAAGATAGGCAGCGGAGGTGTTGGGCCGAAGCCGTCCGGCGGGTGCGGCCTGCGGACGATGTAACGCAATGTATCCGAGTAGATTGACCAACGCGCAAACGCCCTGCCCTTCGAGCTCTGGGTCGAATCTGCCGAGCGCACACACGACGCCTCGCTCGTTCTCGGGCCACGCATCAAGCGCGCTACGCCCAAGCCGCGCGACCGCAGTGCGGACGTTGTCGTGCTCAAGCACGGACAAGTGCGGCGGTCGCTGTAGCGCGCCGATGGCGACCCTCACCGCTGCCAGCGCCTCGGGCTGGAGCACCAGCTCCCGCACCTCTTCTCTCAGCAATGCGGAAGCTAAGTCATCAAAGTTGACTCCTTTTGCGCTGCTTATCCTACCTGCGGCAAGCTCACAGGCAGCCAACCTCCAGCCGTTCGGGTCGACAGCGAGTGCGGCAACCACCAAGTGCTCGTCCGCACTGGCCGCCTCGGGCTCAAGCGCGAGGCCGGGTGTCAGTACATGGGTGACGCCCCGGCGAACGGGTTGCTTTCCGCTCGCTTGTTCAGCGGCCTCGAGTTGGTCGCAGAATGCGACTCGGTAACCCTTATCTACCAGTCGCTGAGCATAGGCGTACCCTTGAACCGCAGGCACTCCAGCCATCGGGATCTTGCTGCCATCCGGTGCAGTACCACGCGCCGTAAGCGTCACCTCGAGTTCAAGGGCGCAGAGACGTGCATCTTCAAAGAAGACCTCGTAAAAATCGCCTAATCGAAAAAAGATTACGCAGTGCGGATAGGCGTCTTTGGCGGTCTGCCATTGACGCATCACAGGTGTGAGTTGCTCGTATATTCGCGTCGGTTGCTCAGGCGCGGGAGAGGCATTCGCTTGGGCCATCACAATGCAAGAGCTTGCAGGATATCTGGTGCGGGTCCAGGCGCGTGGGCCTGGCCTTTCGGTCAGCGGTCGCAACCACGGTGTGCGCTAACGGGGACAGTGCCTAAGCAATGCCAATACGCTGCGACCATAGCTTGCTCCTCCTGCTGATAGCCCACCCCCCATACTTTCAAGGCGGTGTGCCGAGTCTCCCGCCCACACACGCGAACCCCGCTGCTGGCTAGGCTCAACCTATGGTTTCAGCGCATTAGTGCACGTTAACACCCACCTCCTTGGGTGCTTGGGCGTCGTCGGGCAGCGTGGCCGCGTGCGTGAGAGATGTTTCTGCGTCATCCGGATTCACCTTACAAAGCACCGCGATCCCCCCGGCGAGCCGCGATCCGGGACAGCAAATGAGTACGCCGCTGACGCCTCAACGCACGCATCTACTCAACGCGACCGGTGACCCGAAGGGGCTGAAGCGTCACCTGCCACATACGGCGCGCGATAGTATCGACGACATAAAGCCTTCGGTCTCCTGCATTGTAACGAAGAATCGCTGGGAGAGACCCGCGGCTCTGACGACTCTGACGCTGCAGAACTAGGTCAACCTCCAGCGGCCTCGAGCGGTTGTCCACACTAAACTCGAGAACGACCACGCGACCTGGAATAGCCGTAGGTTCTCCCGTATTGCGATCAGCGGATATCCGAAATGCGACCTGCTGATTCGCGAAGGTTTCTCCAGCAAAAGCGCGGCTGCGTATCCAGGTCATGGGATTGTCCGCGGAAAACGCAAGATTCGAATCGACCTCGCAACGACCGCTCGATAGCGCGCGCAGGACACTCGGTGCGCCGCCGACGGAACCTGCGACCATAAACGCGGCATCCGCGCGAACTTCGAAACGAAGCGTTTCACCGGCACAAAATGCCAGCGTTTCTGCGGGCACGCCAAGGCGTGACGTTGCATCGATGGTCACGCGATCCGAGAATGTGTCGCGAGCGGGAAAGAGAAAGACTCGGGGCGTCCCGTCGTCGCCCTCGAGCAGCGTGCGGCAAGGGTCGCTGGGTTCGAGAGACCTTACCTGCGCTTCTGAAGCGCGCAGCGCTACAAGATCCCCCCCGTAATCCCCGCTTGAAGAGGCAAAGCGCCCAGAAAGCGCGGCCGCTTGCGCCGCACCGAGCACCCCTCGCTCACAAAAACGCCCCTCCGCGGACTCGACCTGCCAACCCTCGCTGCTGGTGCGCAGCCGTCCGAGTCGGTCTTCCGTTCCCGGCAAACTGCCCTCGAAACGAATCGTCCAGTTTTGCGCCTGGTCTTCCCATACATCGGCTAGCGCGCAAATGAGAGGAGGTTCGTTGACGCCTAAAGGAGGATACACAATCGACTGGCCCGACGGACACGCCGCAAGGCTCTCAAGCCTAGGGGCGGCAGGCAAATCAGTAACGCCATCAAAAGCGATGCGTGTACGCCCGCCCTCGGCAGCAAAACTGGGCTGCCTACTAAGCGTGGGTAGTTGTGTGACATTCTGAGCAAGTCGCGGGCGATGGCGCTGCATCGCGTAGGCCACTTCAATCCCACTTTGTGGGTTTCCACCGCATACTTGCGTACCACGACAAAGCGCGTCGCGGTCAACGATATCGATCAGCTGAATCCGGGCGTCTAGCAGACCGACAGCGAGAAAAATACCACGAAGCTGCGCGCCTTGGGCCGCAACTCCCAACGTAGAACTTGGATCGTCGCAGCGCTCACCCTGAGCGCTGGGCGATACAACCGCTAAACTTTCCGCCGCGGCCCCAAGATCCATGCGGTACGCCCGTTGAGGCAGTGCACTTACCGGGAGCAGCGCGTCTCGATCTGGGTGCTCGGGATGGACTTCAACCGCGAATACTGAGCCATCTGTATTATCGATCGCATATAACACCTGGCTGGGGGCGCCCTCTTCGAGGCTCACCGGCAAGGTGGGTGTGACCGCCAACGCGCGCTGGGGCACGCCCACCTGGATGACGCGTAAAGTTGACTGGTATGCCGCGTCGAATGCGATTTCGTAGATCACGGGCAATCGCTCGTCGGTTACGAAAGCACGGCGACCGTCGGGATCGAATACAAGGCTGCCAGGCGTGGCAACAAGGGGGCCGGAGGGCGGCCTAAAAGGCGGCGCACCAACACCTGCCGGCAGTTGCGCGGGCTGCGCAAGCGGTGTGCAACTGCGGACATAGGGTGAAAGCGACGTGGCTGCGGCCGGCGGTAAAGCCTCGGTCACCGCGCCTCCAAGACTTAGTCTGCTGACTTCGTTCGCCCCGCTATCGAATGAAAATACGCTAAATATCGCCAAATCGGGCAGCACCAGCATGAGCGCATCCTCGCCCGCGATGCGTGCGACTGAGCGCGGCGCACCATCGATGGGCACGCGCTGCGGTGTGAGGTTGACAGGCCCGAAGTCGGGGCGAGCGTTCAGCAGCGGGTAGACCTCGAGCACGCGTTCCGCAGCGCTAGCGACGATCAGCGATTGAGCCTCACCGTCGAGCACCGCTACACCGGACGGCAGCTCGGCAACCGGCTGGAAGGTGAAACCCGGGACAGCTACTTCCGTATCTAGGAGTCGGAGGTCGTTGTTGTTGGATAAGTCAGCCGTCGCTAACTCACCCCGGTCGGCTTCAGTCAGCACAGCGGTGACTCGAAGCGGCGAATCGAGGGGGCGATTGAGGCACTGCGCTAGCGGGACTCCGCGACGTGCATCCGAGTCAATACATGCAAAGGCTAGGTCGCGCGGCGAACGAAACCCGCGCGGATCGAAGCGAATATCGTCTTGGTTGCAGGCTACGAAACAAAGGCTGGATATCAGCCAGACAGCACAAACAAGGGCCGCATCCGTGGCGGACCGTCGCCGTGCTTTGCGCCTCGGCCCTAACGCTTGGTCAATCTGAAACCGGAGAGGCTGCATCATACATCTGGCGCGCAACGTAGCATCACGCGCTCGAACGTCAGTCGCTAAGCGCAGAGGGTGGGAGCGCGCCCAGGACGCCGCAGAATGCCACAAGCATGCTCTTGCATCCCGTGTGCGATCATGAAGTGTTGGAGGCAAAGATGCTGAGGGATTCACTTGCGAAACTCCGTGGAAGTGCGCGCAAGATGCACGCAAAGGACACTCAGTTGAGTTCGCTAACCGGACGCGGGATGCCCACCGTGGCGATGAGTTCGGGCTGACAGCGCTCAGTGCTTCGTGCCTCGATACAATCTAAGAGTCCGGAAAGACGAATGATCCTCACCGAGGAAGCGCGAAAATCGCTCACGAGCGCCCACTCACGGACTGGGTCGATTGCAATCTCAAATGGGCCGCTGAGCTGCCGCGCGGAACCGAGCGAACGGCCCTGCTCTGCGTCGAAGACCGAAAGACTCGCGTCATCGAAAGCAGAAACCAGCGCTAAGCTCAGGCCTCTGAGTTGAGCAACGATGAGTCGAGAGGGACCGACCGAGACTTCCGTAGCACGCCGCACTTCGAGGGTCTGCGGGCGGTTGTTGGCCAAAGACGCCTGAAGCAGAGCTTGTGGCTGGCGGGTGAGCAGTAATACGCGTTCAGGATGATTGGGCAGCGCGCTTATGGCGCGGATATCCGCTTCGAGAGCAGCACGTCCAGTATCGGTCCCCGCAAGCACCCGAGGGGCCGCAATCACCAACGGCTCAACAAGACTCGGTTGTCCGTCCTGAAGGACGAGCCTGACCTGAGCGACACGCGCGTCACGTTGACCGAAGAGCCACGCCTCCTGGGCAGCTTCGCGGACAAACAACCCCGCGATTTCGGGCGCCAGTGCACTCGCCACTTCGATCAGTTCGAGGGGCTGGTCGATCCCCCGGCTGCCGAGCAATGCCAACGAGCCTGCGCGATACGCCACCAGTAAGAGCTCGCGATAGCGTCCCGGTGTCACCAAGCTGATCACGTGGGCGTCTATCGGATCGGTGGGCAGCCCGAGCCCCGAGCGGAGCGCTGAAGTTTCGGTATCGATACGCGCCGCCTCGGCGTCGCAGCGTTCGCTCTCTTCACCGCAGCGAACCTCCCGTCCGTCGTTGACCAGAGTGATTCGCGAGAGCGAGCTGTCTTCACGCGAAATAAGGTAGAGGCCTTCATCGGTTGCCGAGCGGCGCAGTGTGGACGCGAACGAGCGCACCGCGACGGAGCTAACACTAATATCCGGCAGGGCTTGCGTATCGAGAACACACGGGGCCGTGCAACGCTGGAGGGCTGCATCCACCGCGGCCAGGTCAAAGACGTGGAGGCGCCCCGATCTAAAACGTAAGTCAAAATTGGTACTTACAACATACGCATACCGAGGAGCGTCTGCGTCCGGCCCGAGCAGGATAGGGCCGGGGAAGTTCAATGACTGAACCTCCTCTTCGCTCACCAAGCGCGCTTCATTGCAGCCAATGGAACCGAGTAGGCTCAGCAGCAGTACGCGAAAATGCCAAGCGAAGCGCCTCCCTCCAGGCGCCCGCGCGCGCGTCGTTCGAGCACCCTCTGTCGCTACTGATCCCATGCTTAGGCGCGCAGGATAGTGCGACCGCAAGCGAAAGTCCCAAGGAAGTTCAGGGAGCGTTCACGGACACCTTTCGCGCGCATGCCCCTGGCCCCTTCGCCTTGGATATAGAACGCGCGCAGCCGGAACGGACAGCTATCGAGACATTGAGGCCCCCTCCTAGGTGCGGTCCACGCTCAACTCGCTTGGAAAGACCGAAGAAATAGTTGGATCTTGGGGCCGCCAACTCGGCGCGACAAAGCGCGGCTGCGGGGCCGCGCACGCCGGGGAACTGACACGTTCGCTTGGCGCCCGCAGCGTCTCCGAGCGGCACGCCGCGTGCCTAGTGATGGGGTGGGGGGCCGCGATGTCCCCGCGGTCGCGCGCGCCCGTTGGGGCCCTGCGTGGAGGAAAGCACGATGCTTGTGAAAAACGGATGCAGTGCTGCAGAGGATCAACCCCAGGCCGGATTGTATCAGGCACACTATTCCCATGGGTCGACGAGACGCAACCCGCCTAAACGAGGCGCCTTCGCCTCGCTCGCTTGGTCTTTGGCGGGGCGTCGCGCGCGGCCGGCGGGGCCGGATATATCATCAGGGCGCGCGCTTGGTACCGGTGCCTGCTGTGGGGCCCGCTTGCGAGAGGTGTTTTCTTTCGATGCCGATGCGCCTGCGTCTTGCGAATCGATGTCTCCGGCATCTTGGGTCCCTGTCAACTGTTCAGGCGGCATCGGGGCGTCGATTGCCCGGTTGATTTGAGCGTTGGCATCTTGCGTGGGTCGGTTCTCCGGCGTTTCCAGCGCTGTGTTGGCTGAACTCCGATGGGTGGCCGCTGGGTCCGTGGCGTCGCCCAAAGGTGTATTGTGGGAATCCTCGGCACCCCAATCGCTCGCTAGCGCGATGAAGATCAGCACGAGAATCAGGGTGATGATGATCCCGATGCGTCGTGAACGACGCATCCAACGGAAGCTCGTGCCGGAAAACCAGAGCATCGGCAGCTCTACCGGGATATCAGACTCCTGGTCAGCCGCCGACGCGGAGCGCGCTGCACTATCGGGTTCACTGCTGCCATGTTCACCCAGTGCCTGCAGTTCAGGGACCACCAGGCCGTTCCCGGTATACTCAGCGCGGCTGGGCTCGTCCGATGCCGTTGACGGAACGATCGAAGATGGTTGAGGGCGCCAGGAGACCTCCGGATGTATCGATGCGACGTCCTCATTCCGAAACTCGATATCGCTGAGCGCATCTAGCACCGCCGTCATGGAGGGGTAGCGACGTGCGGGCCGCTTAGCGAGACACTTCATGATGAGGCTTTCAAGCGCCTTCGGCAGCCTAAAGGGCAACGAATACGTGCTCGGAGGCCGGGGCTTTTCGTACATCTGCTTTGTCAGCACGCCCATGAGCGTGTCCGCCTTAAAGGCCGGCGCACCCACGAGCATTTCGTAGAGCACCGTGCCTAACGCGTAGATATCCGAACGCTCGTCAACGTGCTGCCCACTACACTGCTCGGGCGACATATACTGAGGGGTACCAAATACTTGCCCAGATCTGGTC
>SLQV01000099.1 GCA_007131285.1 Myxococcales bacterium | reverse complement strand
GGTGACGTTTTAGCCTAGGGACATAGGTGACACTTTTGTCCGTTAGCAGAGTAAAGATGTTATGAAAGCACCTCCTCGACATGTGTCAGCTCAGGGGTGTTAGCGGGCGGCGGGTCGAGCGGCATCAGGCGGCGGTGGCCACGAGGGGGCCCCTGCCTCGAGGAATGCGAGATGTTTGCGAGAAGCGAACGTCCGGTTGCGTTGGATCAACCTTGGGTTGAGGCGTACTCGGTCGCTACGTCGCGTGACGTGGTGTGTGGAAGTGCCACTGTGAGCGCCATTTTCAGGCGAACAGAAAACTGGCTTGCTAGAGTGGTCTCGATGCGTGCTTTGACGTCAAGGCTAGTTCCCGTGCAAGCCGAGGGGGGGTGGCCAGCAGCACCTTGGCTACGCTTGTTGGCCGTCCGCGGGCTTGTGGTCGCCGCATGCGTGCTGGTGCCTCTCGGCACGCGTGTGACGTGGGAGGGCCGTGCAGCGCTCGAGCGCGCGCGTGAAGCAGAGGCCGCGGGAACCTTCGACGTGGCGGTGTTGCACTACCGCGAGGCCGCGCGTTGGTACCTGCCTGGTGCGCCTTGGGTCGCAGGGAGTCTCGGCGCGCTCCGAAGGCTAGCGGAAGCGCGGGAACGCATGGGTGATACGGATGCCGCGCTCTTTGCCTGGCGCGCACTGCGCGGCGCCATTTTGGCGACGCGCTCATTTTACACGCCGCATGCGCGCACGCTCGCTGCGGCTAACGCCCGCATTGCGTCGCTTATGGCGTCGCTGCCCGCACCGGGCGTCGATGCGGGCAAGTCTTTGCCTACGCTCGAGGCAGAGCATCGTGCGCTGCTCGAGCAGAGCCACAGAGCGCAGCCAATATGGGGCCTCCTCGCGACGGCCGCATGGGGTTTGATGGCCTGGCTTCTCTACCGCGCGGCGGTCACTGGTCGCCGCCGTGGCCGCTATCTCCTCGGCGCTTTGGGTGCTGCGACCCTTTACGTCATCGGCCTGCTGCTCGCCTAGGGCGGGGGATCGAAACGAAGGATCGCGCCGGGCACATCAAGTCACGTGCCTACGCCACGTCGCAAAGCTCGAAATTCCTCTCGGCGTGCCGCCGTTTTTCCGTCCGGTCGCTGCACGTCACCCCCTGCGTACCCTAACTTTGTTCCCTTGCTCCCGCGCGGCCGTGGCGCTCGCGCTTGGCACCCCGCATGTTCTGCGGCACGCTTAGTTCGCCTGGTCATGTTAAGTGCACTTGAAGCGATGCGGCGGCGCCTGGCTGCAACTGGTCGAGATGAGCCGTTCCCGGGGGTATCGCACTACGAAGGTGCTCTCCGCGCGCTGCACCGGATGCCGCGCATTGCCCGACGTGTGGCGCCTATCCTGCAGAGCACCGCCGGCGAGCTGATACGTTACCCCTACCGACCTTTGCCGCCGGAGCTCCTTGAGCGCTGGGCAGGGCGCGTGGTGTCCTCCTTCGTGTCCGAACTCATCGAAGTGGGGCGGCCGCCGGAGGTGTTGCCGCCTATCATCGTTGCCACCCATCGCTCGGCTCTCGATATTCTTGTGCTGCTCTCGCGGACGCCCGGACGCTTCCTTGCGCGCCATGACCTTGCTGACTGGCTCGTGGTGGGCCCGCTCGCGCGGGCGGCGGGCACCCACTTCGTCGAGCGAGGCAATCCCGACAGCGGCCGCGCCGCGCTGCGCGCCCTGCGCGCGCTCGTTGCTCAGGGTGAGCGCGTCATTCTTTTCCCCGAAGGCGGAACGGCCACCGGTCTCAGCGTTGGCCCGCTTAAAGGCGGTGCGCTCGCCCTCGCACGGGTGACTGGCGCGCCTCTGCTGCCCGTCGGCATCGCCTACCCGCCAACCTTGGAATACGGTCAATCCGACTTCCTTCAACACTGCGCGGCGCTTATGTCCATCGCGCCTGCGCCCGTCGGCCTTGCTTGGGGTGAGCGATGTAGCGCGCGAGAGACTTCAAGCGAAGATCTTAGGCAGCAACTCGAAGCGTTGCTGGGCCAAGCGCACCGGGCATTGGAGGCCTGAATGTTGAGCGTCAAGGTTCAATCCGGCGGCGCTACCACCCACGCGCACGGTGGAGTCAGCGAGTTGGCGGACCTGCGTGACGCTTTGTGCCTCTCGCGAAGGGGGTCGTGGGGGGCGCCAGCGAGCTATGCGCCCCGAGCCACTGGGGCAGGCCGAAGACGGCTTAAACGGCAGTGCCTCGACATGAAAGGCTCTGTGCGTCGACCGAGCATCCTCGGGACGGTGGCCCTGCTTGCACTCGTATGCGCAGGGTGCCAGGTCACGGGGCCAACCTCGGTGAAGCGCGGTCGTGAGCGCTACAATGAAGTTGTTCAGCGCACGAATGCCGAGCAGCTCTTGCTGAATCTCGTACGCCTGCGCTACCGGGACTCGCTCTACTTTCTTAACGTTTCGAGCGTCTCGACGAGTTTCAGTTTCGATCTCGACGTGGGAACGCGTGCTCAGTTCGGGCTCGGCAGCGGCGACGACAACCTCGGCGCCAACACCGGCGTGCGCTACGGCGAGCGCCCGACCATCACCTACCTGCCGGTTCAGGGTGAGCTCTTCGTGCGCCAGTTCATGACGCCGGTCGATGCCAACACGCTGCTCCTGCTTTACCACTCGGGCTGGAGCATCGACCGCATATTGCGCATTTGCGTATCTTACTTGGGCCCCTTCAAGAATGCGCCGAGCGCTTCCGGACCGATGCCTTCCCTGCCACCCACCTACAAGGAGTTTCTGCGCCTCGCGACCATTGTGCAATCGCTCCAGAACAAGGGGCTGCTGGAGTTTGTGGCGGTCCCTGGCGAGAGTGACGCCGTCGCGCTCGAGATTATGCCCGAGGCCTTGGAGCAGCCGGAAGGGCGCCTCCTTGCGCGCTTGGCCAACCTGGCGCCGGAGCAACGCCGCATCGTGCTCCACGGTCGCACCCGCTTCTTTTCGGAAGCTGAGCAGGATCTGCGCTTGCCTATCGTCACGCGTTCCCTTTCGGCGACGCTCTTTTTTCTATCGCAGGCCATTGAGGTGCCCGAAGCCCATGAGCGCGCTGGCATTGTCAGCATCACCCGTTACCCGGATGGCAATCGCTTCGATTGGAAGCACGTATCCGGCGACCTCTTTCAAGTCCGGGCGTCTGCGGAGAAGCCCGACGACAGTTTCATCAGCATCAAGTACCGCGACCACTGGTTCTCGATTGCTGACGACAATCTCACAGCCAAGTCGACCTTCGCGCTGCTGTCGCAGCTCTTCGCCCTCAAGGCCGGCGACGCCAACATCAGCGCAAGCCCGCTCCTTACTTTGCCGGTTCAGTGAAATGGACCTTGGCCTTGAGGGCGGGTGCGAGTGCGTCCCGAGTGACGCACTCGCACCCGGCGCCACTCGGGATGCTGCCTTGATCGAAGTTGTTCAGAAGAGACAAGAAGAGGAACGGCGAAGCGGTTGCGTTTCCGGGTTTCTAATACGCCGAAGAAAGAGGTTGAGCCTAGCCGGCAGCGGGGTTCGCGTGTGTGGGCGCACGGCGGGCGCGTCCAGGTGGGCCGGGGTTCCGGCGCGCGCGTGGCTGCGGGGCCCGCGGGG
>SLQV01000034.1 GCA_007131285.1 Myxococcales bacterium | reverse complement strand
TGGGCACTGCTCGCAGCTCCGTACCCAATTGTGGGTCCCCCCGAGACCCTCCGCGGGCCCCGCAGCCACGCGCTCGCCGGGACGCTGCTTGTTGGATGCGGGCGCGAGACAGCGCGAGGATCACGCTTGGGCCCTAGCGCTAGGAGGCATTTAGGGCGCTTCGGGCGCGGGCGACGAAGTCTGGGTCGGGCTTGGCGGGCTCTAGGTTGTTGCCGTCGGCGAGGTGGGCGACGCAGGCTTCGAGGGCGGTGACGCGGGCGTACCATTTGTGGTCAGCGTCGATAAGCAGCCACGGAGCGTAGGGCGCGTGGGTGCGCGAGAGCATCACTTCAATGGCCTCTTGGTAAGCTTTCCAGTGTTTGCGGGTCTCGAGATCCGCTTCCGTCAGTTTCCAGTGCTTAAACTCGCCCTCCAGGCGTTCGAGAAAACGAGCGCGCTGCTCGTCTTTGCTGATGGAAAGGAAGACCTTGATGATGCGCACGCCGTCATCTCTAAGCATGCGTTCGAAGTTAAAAATCTCGCCGTAGGCCTGCTGCCAGCGGGCTGCGGGCGTGAACTTCTCGGCGCGTTCCACTAGCACGCGGCCGTACCAGGAGCGGTCGAAGATGGCGATCTCCCCGGGATCTGGAAGCCGACGCCAGAAACGGCTCAAGTAGTGCTCGCGCTGCTCGGCCGCATTGGGCGCCCCGATGGCGTGGACGCGCAGGCCCCGCGGGTCCAGCTTCTCCGCGAAGCGCTTAATAACGCCGCCTTTACCCGCCGCGTCGAGTCCCTCGAATACGACGATGCCCCGGTGCCCCTCCGCACGAAAGTGCTGCTGCAAGCTGAGCAATGCAAACTGTACCGCCTCCAGCCGTGCCTGATATTCCTTCTTCGACTTGATGCGCGGATGCGGCTCTGTGAGCTGCGACAGACTCGGCGCCGGCTCAAGCCCCGGCAGTGCGTACCCCTTAAGGTTGACCATGTTCTTCGGCCTAGCAGCAGACCAGCCCCCATTCACGCACACGGAAGCCTAGACGCCCTGGTCTACGCCGGAGTATTCCCCTTCGAGCGCCGCCCGGAAAACGTTGCGGTGCCCTAATACAGCGAAGGATTGGGCTCACCCTGGACGTCCGCTGGACGGGACGGATAGAGACAATGCAGGCGTCCGCCGGGGCCGCGCCGCCACATCTTTCAGAACTGGGCACGACGCCGCACTGTGTGCCCATGCTGGGTCCCTCAATAACCTCTGCGGACCCCGCGCAGTCACGCGCCCCGCGGGACACTCCCTCATGTGGAAGCAAGATGTCTGCGCGTAGCGACCGTAGGACTGCAAAGGGTCCACTTCAGGCGGAAGCGTGTTAAAGCCAGCTGTGTTCGCGGTACCATTTGGCAGTGGCTTCGGTGCCGCGTTTGAGGTCGTAGTGGGGGGTCCAGCCGGTGCCGCGCATGCTTGATGCGTCGGAGAGGAGGTAGGGCTGCTTGAGTTCGTTGACCTTGTCGCGGTTAAGCATCACGGCTTTGCCGGCGAAGCGGCCGTAGCGTTCGCTGATGACGGCGGCGGCATTGAGCACGGGCAGCGGCACGGTGACGCCGACGTAGCGCACGCCCAGGGCATGGGCGATAGCCTCCGCCAGGCCCTCCTGCGTATGCGCTTCGCCGTCATTGACGGCAAAGATGCTGCCGCTGGGTTGGGGCGACTCGATAAGGTGCACCAGCGCCCGGGCGCAGTCCTCGACGTAGATCAAGGAAAGCTGATGCTTTCGGGAGACCAGAAAGGGCACTACGCGGCGGCGTGCGGCCTGAAAGAAGGCGAACATCTCGCGGTCCCCGGGGCCGTAGATGGCCGGCGGTCGGAGGATATTGACCGGCAGTTTGCTGGCGAAGCGCAGGGCCACTTCCTCGCCGGCCCGCTTGCTCTTGCCGTAGTAGGTGACCGGTTGAGAGGGCTCGTCAGCGCCGCGAGGCTTGCCGTCGTCGCGAAAGCCATGCGCTGCCAACGATGACACGTAGATGAAGGCCTTGATGGCGTCGCCCCGGGCCTCCGCTGCCCGCAGCAGATTGGCGGTGCCGTCGACGTTGACGTGGTGGAACTCCAAGCTTGAGCGTGCCTTCACCAGCCCCGCTGCGTGAATCACGGCGTCTATGCCTTCAAGGGCGGCCTCTAAGCCTTCACCCCGTTCGATCGAAGCCTCCCGCCAGGAGACGCCGGCCGCCTTCAGCGCTTTTCTATTGCTAGACGCCCGCACGAGCGCGACCGGTTCATGACCCTGCGCCTGCAGCAGCCGAACCACATGCCCGCCCAAAAAACCCGTCGCGCCTGTTACCAAAACCTTCATCGTCTCGCCCTCGTCTGAAGCTCGCCACAGAGACCAGCGCTCTAGCACAAGCTGGTGTTTGTGGGTGTTGGCGTTGCTTTCCTGTGTCGAGCGTGCGCAAGTGAACCAAGTGCCACGAAGGGCATCGGGTTCGCGCGGCGGTTTATCGAATGCAGCGGATGACGTTTTTTTTAAAGATCCAAACGCGCCGACGAGCGTAGTCTCTCCAAGTAGGCCGCTTGACTCGGCGAGTCGCGAAGCCCTCGGACAAAGAGGCGCGCGCCGTTGTTTTCGGGGAACTTTCCCAAATGACGCGGCTGCGCACGCTTAGGAGACAAACAAACGAGACACGAACAGCGACCAGTACATCGACTAATCACCGCCGGCGGAGCGCGGAAGGCCGCCTGGCTTGGTGCGTTATGCGCGCTTAGCGCCGCAGCCGTTGCGGTTTTCTTGGGAGCACGCTCCCACCAAGCGAGCGCCGCGGACCACTTGGATTCTGCCACCGTCACGGCGGAGCCAACCGCCGACCTCACGGACTTGTTCGCCTGGACGAACGAAGACGCGGACAAGGTCAACCTGGTGCTCAACGTCAGCCCGAACGCTGGCGCAGACGCCGCCTTCCCCACTTCCGTGCAGTACGTGTTCCACGTCGCGAGCCGAGCAGCCTACGACGATGACGACGGCAGCGAGACGAAGGTCATCTGCCAGTTTTACAACGCCGAGAACATCGAGTGCTGGGCGGGCGACGAGTACGTCACCGGTAACCCATCATCCGAAGCGGGCATCACGAGCGAAAGCGGCAAGCTGCGCGTGTTTGCTGGCCTCCGTAACGACCCGTTCTTCTTTGAGCTTGCCGGCTTCAACCTGGCAGTGAGCACTGCGGTGGGCGCCGTTGAGGCTGGTCTTGAGGTAGACGATGCAGGCTGCCCGGCCGTCGACGGACCCACCTCCAATGTGCTGGTGGGTATGCTCCAAGGCAAAGACGCAGAGGGCGAAGGCGAAGCGACCGACTTCTTTGCTGGCCACAATGTGCTCTCGCTCGCTGTCCAAATCGACCGTGACGTCGTTAACGCTGACGGCGACCTACTCGCAGTCTGGGCCAGCACCCACCGGGCTCAGTAACTCTCTCTCTTTTTATAGGATTTGGTGAACGATCATGCATAAGATAATAAAGACAGCGACATTCATTTTTGCCTCGAGCCTGCTGATGGTCAGCGGCTGTTCGGATGACGAAATCACGGTGACACCGCCGGGGGAAACCACGCCGCCAGATGAGACGACGCCGCCGGGTGAAAC
>SLQV01000211.1 GCA_007131285.1 Myxococcales bacterium | reverse complement strand
GGGGGGAGAGGCATCCGGGGCTCTGTCAGGCTAAGCCTTGCCAAGCTTGTACGGATGCCTGGAGCTCATCCAGCGGCCCTAGCGCGAGCAATACAAGCTCGACTTCTAGCGAGGAAGAGTGCTCGCGGTCGGGCACCGGAAGGGGTTCGTGTGGCACTGAGTTCGCTTCAACCGCAGAAGCTCGCGTCACAAGACGCGCTCCGAACACGAACTCCCAGTCATCAAACGCATCGGTATCACACAGTCTTCGGCGACCAAGCATCTCCGGTGTTCGGAACGCGTCCGGCACCTCCGCCGGAAGCTCAAGCCCGTCGGCCGGCACGGCCTCCAGCACGAGCCAGCGAAGTGCTCGCGAACGAGGCGAAAGCTCGACGGCATCGTGCTCGGATAAAAAACGCTCTCTGAGAGCAACGAAGGTGCATTCGTCTAGCGCAGAGCCGTTCCACTCCGCACTGAAGGCAGTGTAATCGCCGCTGGCAAACGCCGCGTGGGCGCGCCAGCAAGCATTCTCAACGGCGAGACGCCAAATACGGTCTTGCAGAGTGGGAGGCCTGTCGGAGGTCGCAGTGGCTGCCACAGGCTGATGCTCAGCTTGTGCGAGCTCTTTCCAGCTTGTTTCTAAGGTATTGTCTACTCGAGCGATTAAAGTCTTAAGCTCCAGCTCGTAGGCAAGCAACTCGTCGGTCTTCCACGCATCGGGCACGGAGCGCTGCAGCGTACGCCATAGGTCGAAAAGGTACCGCAGCAACACCCCTTCTGCCCGCTCAAGGCCGTAGCGTGACACGAATTGATTAAAAGAAATGCCATCCTCCAGGAGTTCACGACCGATGGACTTCGGCACCAAGGCATCGACATCGATCCAGGGTGCCTTGAGGCGAAACGCATCGAGGGCGGGAACTAGGACATCCGCCAGCGGCCGCGGAGCATCGACTTCTTCGAGAAGCGCCTGTCGTTCGTCATAGTCAACGCCCTCTGCTTTGAGCTCGGCCAAACGCCGTTGGCGTGCGCGTCCCCGCTGCTGACGCAGAATAAACTCTGGCGTTTCCAGTATGGCTTCGATAACACTTACGGCATCTAGCGCGTAGTTAGGTGCCTGACGGTCCATGCCTTCAAGCACGCTCAGAGCGAAAATACCAAGGCTGTGAGAAACGGAAAAATCATCTTGAAGCTCTGCGTTCACGCGCAACGCAGGTGCGCCCTCCGCGGGCTCGGTTCGCGCAACCACATCCGACTCGATCAGCTCACGCACCAGTCGTACGGCGTAGTGCTTCTGGCGGAACTTGGTAAAGCGCGAACCGTGGGAGGCATCGATGAGTTTGCACAGCGCACTTGCTTGCCCCCCCTGCCCTTCAAGCCAGCGCAGGACGAGTCCATGATCTAAGCGAAAGCGCGAGGTGAGCGGCTCAGGCGCGGCCTGCGTTAGCCGCTCGAACGTTGCGGAGTCCCAAGGAACGAAACCAAACTCGGGAGGCTTCTTTAGCTGAAGCTTCTTAAGCTTCTTTGGGTTTTCCGCAGCCTTAGACTGCGCGAGCTTATTTTCGATCACATGCTCTGGGGCCTGTACTAGAACGCTGCCGCGCACGTCAAAACCCTTGCGGCCTGCCCGACCAGCAAGCTGGTGAAACAACCTGGCGCTAATGAGGCGTGTTTTTTCGCCATCGAATTTGCATAGCTGCGTTAGAACGACGGTGCGAATAGGCAGATTGACACCAACGCCTAGGGTATCCGTGCCTGCCACTACACGAATCATCCCGGAGTTCGCCAGCACTTCCACATAGTGGCGGTAACGCGGCAGCAACCCCGCATGGTGCACGCCGATACCCAGGGAAAGCAGCCGCTTGAGCTTGGGACCAAGCGGCGACTTAAAGTGCATTGGCTGCATGAGCTCACGGACACGGCGCTTGTCTTCGGTCGAAAGCAAATCGATGCTGGCAAAGCTCTCCGCTTGCTCCGTTGCGGCCCGCTGAGAGAAGAAAACGAAATACGCGGGCAACCGACTCTCTTTGAGCAACGTCGCGAGCACTTCGTGCCGAGGGGCCTCGCTGTAAGCAAAATCAAGGGGAACCGGCCGCTCCTGACTCCGTACGCAGGTGACGCTTCGGCCCGTTCGTGCCTCCACGTCCGCTTTGATGTCCGCGATGTCCCCTAGCGTGGCGGACATGAGTAGAAAACGTACGCCAGGCAGCGTCAAGAGCGGAATCTGCCACGCAACCCCCCGGTCTCGATCGCCGTAGAAGTGAAACTCATCCATCACCACGCTGCCGACGCGTGCGACTCGCGCCGGGTCAGCGCACCAGTTCGCAAGAATCTCTGCTGTGCAACACAGGACTGGCGCGTCCGCATTGATTCGCGCATCACCCGTCACAAGACCGACGTGCTCGGCACCCAGGCGCTCGCACAGATCAAAGAATTTCTCGTTCACGAGCGCCTTTAGCGGCGCGGTGTAGATGCTTCGGTAGCGTTGACTCAGGGCTAACACATGCGCCGCGAGTGCCACCAGCGACTTGCCAGAACCGGTCGGCGTCTCCAGGACAACGTGCTCGTCAGAGAACAAAGCCAGTATTGCGTCCTCCTGGGCCGGGTAAAGCCTAAGACCAGTCGCTTCTAAGTGCGCGAGTAATGCAGACAAGCATGCATCTCGGTCCGGTTCTGCAACGACCGACGGCGGCATTCTCCGTTCATGCGTTCCCATGGCCGCAGCCTAGGCGCTAGTAGGGCTGAGAGGCAAAGGTATGCCTCTTGCACACATTGAGATTCGGCAGATGATGGGACGACGTTTAGCAACTGGCAGGACGAACGTAGGTGAGAACGTGCGCCGCACTGACCACGCTTACGCGGGCTTTTCGCGACGAGTGGGAAGCATCGCTTGCTGGGGAGTCGTGTTCTCATGCCTCTGGCTCGAGCTGAGTGGCGCCCACGTACACGCACAAGACGCCGGCGAGAGCACCGAACTCGATCGCAATGTACTCGATGGCGGCACATTCGGCGGAACCTCAGAAGATCTTACCGGGGGCGTGGCTCCGCCGCCGCAAGCACCCGTGGGATCGGATTGGTCCTGGAGACGCGTCTTCTCGCATGCACGGACGAACGGTGCCCTCACAGCGATCACGGTCGATCCAGCGGATCCACGGAGAGTTTACGTGGGCAGCGCCGAAGGCATTCTCTACATTTCTGAGGACTCGGGCGTAACTTGGCGCGAACAGGAAATGCGCGAGCGGCTTACAGTCGCTCGCTCGATTAATCTTGTCGCACCAGGACTCCCCCAACTCGGCGCAACGACACCGAGTCCACTGACCATCTTCTTTGACGCGCCTTTCCAGCGCTTCCTTGACCGCATCTTCGTCACAGGCGTTGAGCTTATCCAGTTTTCCACGCTCCCTGAAAACATCGTGGTCGGTTTCGTTCCGGCGGGCGTAGGTGTCCCGCAGGAACTGCTCTACCTCGCAGAACGTGACCGACGGCCTGAGCTCACACCCATTCGGCGCATCGCCATCTGTCCGGGAGCGACATACCCACTCCAGGTAGCGGGAAAATGGGAGCTGTATGGGTCTCAGGATAACGGGGCGTCTTTTGTTCGACTCTTCGCGATACCGGGCGTCCAGCTACTTCACGTGGCATGCAGCGAGGCTGACCCTTCGACGAGTTACCTCGCGACTTACTTCGGGCTTTTTCGCTCGTCAGATGGCGGCAGCACCTTTGACCAAATGCTTGTTGGCTGGCCAGGAGCACCAACCACTGCGGTAGCGGTCGCGCCTAAATCCTCCAATGGACCAGAGCTCGAAAAACTTTTTGCCGCCTGGGGTTCCGGCTTGTGGGCAGGTGACCCGGATTCCGAGGAAGGCCTTTCGATCGTTTACCCCGACTTCAAGAACAGTGACACCGCTCCGTGGGCAGACATTCGCTGGATCGAGATAACCCCTGAGGGCGAAATCTGGATGGCTACCGATGACGGGCTGCGTGTATCCTACGACAACGCAGAAACCTGGGTCGCGGAAGCGCGATCGCTCTTCGAACGCGACAAAGTGCGTCAAGTCGCAGTGGGCACGAACAACGCAGGCGAACGCCGCGTGGCGGGCATGCTGCGAAACTGGATTTACGCAACGGATGACCGGGGCAAAACTTGGTACCCCTTCTTTAACGGCATTTCCGAGCGCTCGAACGGTCAGATGGCAACATCGCTTGATGAAAATGGCAACGCATCAGGCTGGTGGGTCGTCACCCGAGGTGAGGTGTGGACGACAATTCCACCTGCTGAAGCACCCGAATATCCCGACAAAGAACGCTATATGCGCTGGGCCAGCGATAAGATCCTGCAAACGCCCGCGCTCAATGTGGTAGTCGATGAGGTTCTTGAGCGCACAGGCCTCTCGGCCTCTGCGATCAATCAACTCAATCATCTGGCCAGAGTGAGCAACTGGGCGCCACAGCTATCACTACAATATGAGCGCGACGGAAACGTGACACCACGCGAAGTCGAGATCCAGCGGGGAGACGCTCAGTTTGAACGAATCACTCGCTACAACGAAGTGAATCACGGATACTTTGGCCAACTTGTTTGGTTCTTAGACGGAACGAGGTTTTCTCATTTCAACGTTTCATCTGCACAAAATCAATTACACGGACTAAAGCATCAGGTGCAGTTTATTGCTGAGGATAGTTGGTACGAACGCATGACTATGTTGCGGCGCATCGCTTCGGGAGAAACTGACGCGGAACAGTCCGCCATCTTTCAGATAAGGATCGAAGCTGTCGAAGCTGTACTCGAAGGCTGGATGCGTCGATCGCTCGGTTCTTTAGTGACCGAAAGAAGCTAAGAGAATTAACGTTATGAACCCTTCACTATCGAACCATTTTTGGCTCCTGTTTACGTTAGGCCTTGCCTTGATTTGGCCCGCAGGCGCGCACGCGCAACGCGCGCCTAGGCATCCCGCAGCACCGACTGCGCCCCAAAACAATGCGACAACGTGGCACAATACGGGGGCCACCGATCCGAGCGCGCGCAGTGGCCGTCATGTCAGACGCGCCCAAGCGCGTGATCTGGCTTACGGAGACAGTGACGGCGGCGGACCAACAGATGATAGCGACGTGGGCGGTCGGTCCTTCGAAACCGCGCGGGAACGCACCAAGCACGAGCCCCCTGTCTCAGAAACAATGCAGGCGGCTCTGCGCTATTTTCGCGTCGACCCGAAAAACTTCGACCGGCTGCGTAGAACCGCAAATACGCGCGCACTACTTCCGACATTCGCCGCGGGCTTTCGTCTCGACGATACCACCTTCGACCGAACCGAAACACAGCGACTTTCGAACCCACGTGACAACCAGGAGAACCGCGATACCAATACCAATACCATCTCAATTGGTGCGGTTTGGGACTTTCGTGAGCTCATCTTCAATCCCGCCGAAGTACAGGTGTACGGCCTGATCGGCGTGCAGCGCGACTTAATGCTCGAGACCACACGCATCTACTATCTACGCAAGCAGCTCTTTGTCCGCTTCTTGAATAGTCCACCCCAGGATCCGCTGGCTCGGGAAGCTTTGCTGCTTCGCGTCGATGAGTTTACGGCGCTGCTTGACGTGCTCACGGGCGGGTGGTTTTCAAAGGCGACCGATAGTCGTTACCAGGCCGCGCGTGGCGGAGGACGCGGACGCCGCCCCAGTGGCGGTGGCGGCGAGACGGGGCGCGCTAGCGGAACAGACGCGTACACCGCCCCACGACCGCGTACCGGAACCTGGTAAGGCGCGCACACCTTAGACGCTGGGGGAGCAACCGCCTTTAACGTCCGCTTCCCTAGGGCAGGGATAATGCGATAACATCGAAAACGTGCATCCTAGTGGCCGAACCAACTACGTCTCGCACGGTCATGCTCGAACGCGGCAAGTGGCCGGCAGGACGCACCGGCGCTCCGCGTCGGAGCGTGGGTACTCAACGAGCAAGGCCCCAATATGAGCGCGCGACTGGGAGAACTGCTGGTACGCGAAAAGCGCATCAGCCTCGAGCAATTACGGCAAGCGCAATCACAGCAGCGTGACGGCAACATCTCACTTGGGCAGGCCTTGGCCAAGATGGGCTATGTCTCTGACCAAGAGATTACGTCTTTTTTGAGTCAACAATACCGCGTCCCTGCCATCGACCTGGCCAAGGAGCCGCCAGAGCCGGAGGTGATCAAGCTGGTCACGCGGGAAGTGTGTCTCCGGCACAAAGTGCTAGCCGTGTGTCGCAGTGGTTCGTCGCTAAAGGTCGCTATGGCCGACCCCTCGAACCTTAATGCCATCGACGACATCAAGTTCCTGACGGGGTTAAGCGTCACCCCCCTCGTCGCGTCTGAAGCAGCCATCCTAGCTGCCATCGAGCAAGCATATGCGGCCCCCGAAATTTCATATGCCGAAATTTTTGACGGCATCGACGAGAGCGATGTCGAGTTCGAGAGCGAGCAGGAAACCAGTAATGTTATCGATCTTCAGCGTGCCTCAGAAGATGCGCCCGTGGTGCGCCTCTGCAATGCGATCTTGCTGAACGCCATCAAGAAGCGCGCTTCTGACATTCATATTGAGCCCTACGAAAAGTCTCTTCGCGTGCGTTACCGCGTCGACGGCGTGCTCCACGAGGAAATGGCCCCTCCATTGAAGCTCAAGGCAGCGATCTCTTCGCGTCTAAAGATCATGTCTTCCTTGGATATTGCCGAGAGAAGGCTGCCCCAAGATGGACGCATCAAGCTCAAACTCGGCAGGGGCAAAGAGATGGACTATCGCGTTTCGACGCTGCCTACGATGTGGGGCGAAAAAGTCGTAATGCGCTTGCTCGACAAGGAAAATCTTCAGCTAGACATGGTCAAGCTGGGATTCGACCGGAAGGCACTCGCCGATTTCCGTCATGCGATTCATCAACCTTACGGCATGGTCCTCGTTACCGGGCCCACGGGCTCCGGAAAGACGACAACGCTGTACTCGGCGCTCTCGGAGCTTAACACTCCTGGCACCAATATCTCGACCGCAGAGGATCCCGTTGAGTACAATCTTGAGGGCATAAATCAGTGCCAAATGCACGAGGATATCGGACTCAACTTCGCCGCCGCTCTGCGCAGCTTTCTGCGCCAGGACCCAGACATTATCATGGTGGGTGAGATTCGAGATTTCGAGACCGGAGAGATCGGCGTAAAAGCCGCTTTAACAGGACATCTGGTGCTCTCGACGCTGCACACCAACGACGCGCCCAGTACCGTAACGCGTCTCCTTAACATGGGCATAGAGCCCTTTCTGGTCACCGCATCGGTTAACCTAGTGGTCGCGCAGCGCCTTGCACGACGCATCTGCGCCGATTGCAAAGCACCGATAGAAGTTGAGCAATCCGTACTTGAAGATCTCGGCTTCTATCCCGAACAGATAAAAAATGCCCAACTTTTCAAGGGCACGGGCTGCGCCACCTGCGGAGACACCGGCTATCGAGGCCGTGTTGCGCTCTACGAGGTGATGCCATTTACCGACCGTCTCAAGGAGCTCGTGCTTGAGGGTTGCTCCACAGCAGAACTTAAGGCGGGCATGCTCGCTGACGGCATCGACTCGCTGCGACGTGCCGGTATTAAGAAGTGCCTCGAAGGCATGACCACAATTGACGAAGTACTTCGCGTCACCGCCGCCGATCAAGTCGCACGCTGAGACTACGCCAACTTTCCGCGCGTGGAAGTGACTGGTTCGACCTCGAACCGCGCCGGGCACCGAGAGCGAAGCTAGGAATCGCCGCTGGCGACTCAAGGCACGCGCAACCGTTGTGCGGATAGTCACACGGCATTTACGCTAAATTTGCCGACGTCACGATCGACTTCGATCTAGATCCTTGTCAGCACCTAAGGTGCCAGCTACCTTCCGCTAATGCGGATCAGCAACAGCTTTTCTGAGGGTGAAGTCCAGATTCTTGAGTTCATTCTGCAGTCGATTTTACGTGGAGGGACCCCGGCGACGGTCACGCGCCATAAAGATTTTCCGTCGCTCTACCGCAAGGTGCTTACGATGAAGAAGCGTCTCGGTGACCGCGTGCCCGATAAGGACGGCGTGAACCCCGCCGCGCCCAAGGCTTCTGGAAGCACCGAGAGCTGACGCAGATGTCCGCACCCGGCAATGCCGAATCTCCGCCAACCACTGTGATCCAATCTGCCGGAGCGGATGTCCCGTTCGGCAGCCGCACGGCGGGCGAGCGGCCAGCGCGATCGTCCCAGCTGCCGGGCCGCTTAGTACTGGCGGATGGCAGCGTTTTCGAAGGTATTTCGCTCGGATCCTCGATGAGCGTTACCGGAGAAGCGGTGTTCACGACGGGGCTGACTGGTTACCAGGAAGTGTTGACCGATCCGTCTTATCACAGCCAGGTGCTGGTGATGACGGCAGCGCACGTTGGCAACACCGGAATTAACGCGGAAGATGCGGAGAGTAGGTCGCCACAGCCTAGCGCTTTTATTATCGGCGGCACCACGCTCGCACCGAGCAACTGGCGTTCGATCGAGGCGCTTGATGCCTACCTGGAGCGCCACAATGTGGTCGGGCTGGCGGCGGTGGATACGCGGCGCCTGACCCGACACATACGGGACCACGGCGCACAGATGGCGGCGGTGGGCACGGCGACTGTCGAAGAGCTTCTGGCGCTCGCTCGAAGTGCCCCTTCTATGGCCGGAACAGAGCTGGTATCACGGGTCACGACGGCTGAAGCCTACGACTGGAAGGAAGGTTCGCCGGAATCCAGCGCGCTTGAGCATATTTACTGGTACCGCAGAGCGCGCCTTCCCACCGAGCGCTTCCGGGTAGTGGCTTTCGACTTCGGCATCAAGCGCCACATCCTGAGGCGCCTGGTCGACTTTGGCTGCGACGTTCATGTTGTGCCCGCGCACACACCCGCTTCGGCCGTGCGAGCACTTGACCCCGGCGGCATATTTCTGAGCAATGGTCCAGGGGATCCGGCTGCTACCACCGTGCCCACCGCTACGGTGAAGGAACTCCTGGGGTTTAGGCCGATTTTTGGCATTTGTCTCGGTCACCAGCTCTTGGCTCGGGCACTCGAGCTCCCCACTTACAAGCTCAAGTTTGGGCATCGAGGCCTCAACCAGCCCGTACGCGACGAGACGACGGGGCGTATCGAGATTACGGCGCAAAATCACGGATTCGCGGTGAATCACGAAGCGCTGCCAAGCGGAGTCGTGCGCACACACACGCATCTAAATGATGGCACCTGTGAAGGCCTCGAGTGTCCCGAGCTATCGGCTTTCAGCGTACAGTACCACCCGGAGGCGGCTGCAGGACCCCACGATTCGACCTACCTCTTTGAGCGCTTCATTGAGCGCATGATTGCCTTCAAGCGTTAGAACGGGCTACGCGCGATGCGCGTCGTTCGGAGGCTGCTCCCCCCGCACTGCCCGCGGCCCCACAAGCCGTTGGCAGAGATCACAGAAGACATGATACCGTTAGGTAGACGGCCGAAGGTCTAGGAGGCGTGATGGTGGAGGGCTCAAAGCAGGTGCTGGGCGAGCAGGTTCGGCGACGCGACCGAGCCAGCAAAGTCGTCTCCGACCCCAGAGAAGCGCTAAGTGTCGTTCAGTCGGGCATGCGGCTCCTGGTGGGCGGCTTCGGACTGTGCGGCGTCCCCGAGACACTGCTGGCAACACTGGCAGAACTTTCCGTGGGCGACTTCGAAGTCGTATCAAATAACTGCGGCGTCGACGGCTTTGGGCTTGGTTGGTTACTTGAAGCGCACAAGCTACGCCAAATCACGGCATCTTACGTCGGTGAGAACCGTGAGTTCGAGCGACAGCTCCTGCTTGGCAGCATTGACGTTTGCCTCACGCCGCAAGGAACGCTCGCGGAGCGGCTGCGGGCGGGCGGAGCGGGTCTCGCTGCCTTCTACACACCTACCGGCGTGGGGACAAGCTACGCTGAAAACAAGGAGATACGTGTCTTCGAGGGCAAGCCTTTTCTCTTGGAAAGAGCACTGCGTGGCCATATCGCGTTGGTTAAGGCGGAAGTTGGAGACCGATCGGGTAATCTCATCTACCGGGGTACGGCTCGCAACTTCAACCCGCTTTGCGCGATGGCAGCGGACTACACGATTGCGGAGGTGGAATCCCTTGTGGATGAAGGCGCGCTCGAACCCGACTCGGTGCACACGCCCGGCATTTTCGTCGATGCTATTCTGCATTCCCCAGGAGAAAAGCGCATCGAACGACTGAAGGAACAAATGGCTGCGGTCAACTGAGAGAGGAATTGTCGCTTTCCCCATGTGGACACGAGAACAGATCGCCGCCCGCGCGGCCGAAGAGCTGACACCAGGGAGCTACGTCAACCTGGGCATTGGTCTGCCAACGCTCGTCGCCAACTTTATCCGTCCGAATCAGCGTATTACGCTTCAAAGCGAAAATGGGTTACTCGGCGTGGGACCGTATCCAGCTCGGGGTACCGCGGATGCCGACTGGATCAATGCGGGAAAAGAAACGATTACCGCTAATGCGGGCGCTTCCACCTTTGATAGCGCGACGTCCTTCGCGATGATTCGCAGTGGTCGGATTGATGTCGCTCTGCTGGGCGCGATGGAGGTTGCAGCGAATGGAGATCTGGCCAACTGGATGGTCCCAGGCAAACGGGTCAAAGGCATGGGCGGCGCGATGGACCTGGTGGCAGGCGTGCGACGCGTTGTGATTCTCATGGAGCACTGTACCCATGCTGGCGAATCAAAGCTGCTAAAACGTTGCACGCTGCCGCTGACGGGTCAGTCCGTTGTCGACCGGGTCATTACGGACCTCGGCGTCTTTGATATCGAAGACGATGCGTTTGTGCTGCGTGAACTGGCGGCCGGCACAACACTCGAACGTGTCCGCGAAGCAACTGCCGGGACGCTTCGAATCAGCCCCTCGTTCCATTGAGCAAGGCTGGCTGCTCACTCGGCAAGCGACCGCATGCCCGAAGCGCGGCTTTGCTGGCGGGGCTGAGGTTACGAATCGCGGCTCTGTCGAGTAGATAGCGGACAATACCGGAAGCGGTGCCATCAGCCAGGCTCTGCCGGTAGGCTTCAGAAACAAGCAGGTCTGCTTCGCCATCTGCCGAAAGAAACGACGCTTCGAGCAGCACTGCAGGCATGTCCGCTTCCACCAGTACTGAAAATGGTTCCGTACGCACCCCCCGGTCAGGCAGGCTTGGACGATGCAAACGTGCGCGATGCAGCGTGCCTTGATGGATGGCCTTTGCGAGGCGCGCAGAAGCTCGGCTGAGGCCCTTCAGACGGTGCGTCTCGATCATGGACGCGATAGGCGCGGCTTCCACTTCGACCAGATGCCTTGCCATGCGGCGTCGCAGATGGCGCGCCTCGCTCTGGCCAAAGTAGTATGTTGTGACGCCACCACCCTTGATGGGGTGGTCGGAGTCGTTCAGGTGAATGCTGACGAAGACGTGAGCACCTACGGCTGTCGCCAGGCGTGAACGCTCACCCAGAGGCACGTAACGATCAGACGAGCGGGTGAGAAGCACTGGAAGCGAGGGCCATATCGCCTGCAACGACCGGCGTGTCCGCCGCGCAATATCGAGCACCAGGTCGGACTCGTGGTGCTGCTTGAAGCTGGCTCCCACATTGGCTCCGCCGTGACCCGGATCCAGCACGACAGTAGGCAACCCGGGATCAAGCTCGGCTGCTGGGTGGAACGCTAATAGGCATACCGCATGAGCGATATGACCTTCGCTGTCCTCACTCGTTCGAGTGCCGGCTACCGCAAGCGGAAGCGCGCCTTGAACATCCAGGCGCATCTGCTGGAACGGGGTCGGACCGTAGCGCCAACGAAACGAGCCAACGTAACCTTCTCTAGACGGACCGTCACGATCTACCGGATGCTCACCACCAAGGATCCAAACCAAACGCGAACCATCGACGCGCGGCGACCGCGGAACACGCCCAACGTTGTCGATTTCGAAGGCGAGCCCCTGTGCCATTGCCCACGGGTCAAGAAAGCCATCAGGTTCGCGATGAAAGCCGGGTCTCGCCTGACGCGCCGTGGTCTGGAACGCGCGCGCACGGCCTACGCGGCGCATATCTTGCTCCAAGCACGCGTTCCCACACGAGGTGCCCGCTGGCGTGTCTACGCCGGCCGAGAGGCTTGGAACGCTCGCTTTGTTGGCGACGCCTTCGGCCTTTTCGGAGCGAACGGCCGCGTGCAGCAGGGCATCGCAAGCTCCAAGCATGGCTAGAACGCACACAGCAACGCGCAAAGCCGCAGCCTTGATGCTGACTCTGGCGCCGCGGCGCAGGCATGCGCGCGGCGAGCATCCGAGGAGCACCCACGTCATGGCCCTATCAGGCCATAGACTGAGGCAGCTGTCATATTAACCACGAAGGGGGCCAAAACGAGGAACCAAACTAGGGATTGCTGATGACGCATGAGCGCAGGCATCCCACGGCGGCTCTAAAGCCGTGCGTCAGACGCATACTCTTTCTTGCCGAGGTGTCGCTCACTTGGCCTCTGAACGTCTACCTTGGTCAAGAGCGCAATCTCTATCAAGCGCCGACTGGGCGCAGGCTGAGGCGGCGGGCGTCTACCATGCGCGCAGAGTTGATCGCATGGGTACGTACCTGGTGGGAGAACCAGAGGTCGCTCAGTTTCTCGAGCGCTGAGTTTTGGCGCAGGCGCGCCGCTAGGTGCCCGAAATCCACGCTGTCGAGTTCTTGGTCCTGCTCCGCGCAGATGTACACGAGGGTCGAGGCGCCTGTGTTCGGGTCGGTCACGCGCTGTAGGCATTGGGCGCAGATAGCCTTCATCATGCACTGCATCGGTGAGTTGATGGAGCCTATCGCGCGATGCGAAGGCTTTAGGTACGGAGCGAGGACGCCTCCACGTGCATTCTTAACCGCCATCATCATGCGGTCTGATCCGATGGCGATGATGCGGTCGACGTCCCCAAGGGAGATGCGCACCGGGCCGAGTTCGCCGCGCGCGTAGGCCAGCATCGCCTCGACAATATTGCCGCGAAAATGCCGGTCTTGGGGGCGGCGAGGTGTGATTTCCGCTCCTGCATCCGTCGACCAGATGACCTGGTCGGTCGCGGCTTCGACCTCGTCCTGCTTGAAGAGTCCCTCACCCCGCTTGTAGCCGGCGAAGTAGATGACCTCGCTCCCACGTTCACGGATGGCTCGCGCGATGCTGAATAGCACCGCGTTGCCAAGGCCTCCGCCGGCGAGCAACACTTTTTCGCCTGCGGGAATCACGGTAGGTGCCCCGGTGGGCCCCATCAACACCACGGGCTCACCCTCCTCCAACAGCGAGCACATGCGCGACGACGATCCCATCTCGAGAGCAATGGTCGATAGCAGTCCCTTGTCGTGATCGACAGATGCACCCGTCAGCGCCAAGCCTTCCATCGTGAGGCGCATGCCGCCGAGACTCGGCGCAAAACTTTCGAAGTTTTGCAACCTATAAAACTGGCCCGGTTCGAACTTGCGTGCGGCGAGCGGCGCGTGGATCACAACCTCAACAATATCGTCTGCGAGGCGCGTCACGCGGTGCACGCGCGCTGTAAGCGCCTCAGCTACGCTAGACTGGAAAACCTCTAGCGACACCTCGCTCGCAGGCCGGCAGTCTTCCAAGAGCGAGGCCACGGCTTTGTAACCATGCTTGGCACTCGCCATCGCCTTGACAACGCTCCCCGCATACGTGGGGTGGTTGTCACCATAAAACGATACACACTGACCTGCGGGCCCTCGATAGCTCGTCAAGAAACCACTTCCATCCTCGGCGGGAACCAGATGCTTGTCAGACTGGCCATGCACCCCCGAACTTGTCGCCTCAAGCACACGGTAACTGGAAAAATAGCCTCGCTCGTCAAGCTCGAAGGTGCCCGGAAATTCGTCCTCGTAGCCGACGTTGGGCTTGGTGCCAGCAGCGATGCACATGGTTTTGGCAGGCAAGCGCACGCGCTCGGCTTCGTGACCGAGGGGGCTGTCGGTCCGCTCAAAGCTGACGGCTTCGAGCGCGCCGTAGCCGTCAGCGTGCGCTTCAACGGGCGTCAACGACTCGACGAAGCGCACCCCTTCCTCCATCGCTTTCGCGACTTCCTCGTGATTAAGCCGATAGGCTGGGGCTTGGCTCAGCGATTTCCGATAAACCAGTGTCACGCCTCCCCAGGCTTGCAGCAGCTTCTGCAGCTCAGGCTTACGACCGGTCGCGGCTGCATCGGCGCGCTCGGCAAGTAGCGCCTCGCCGTGCCCTACCAATTCCTCGACTATCGCACGCTCCTCCTCGTCGAAGACTTTCCCGAGTACATCTGGGCCATAGGCCGCTTCGAGCGCGCGATAACGCTTCGCGGCGCGCTCGGCCTCCACCACGTAATAGGCAAGAAGTTCAGTGGCCGTGTCGACGGCCGTTAGACCGCCACCGACGACTAAGGCAGGAAGACGGACTTGAACATTCGCGAGGGCCTCGCGCTTGTAAGCACCCGTAAGTTGCAACCCCATTAGAAAGTCGCTGGCTGCGCGCACGCCACGCAACAACTCGTGCTTCATGGGAACACGCTGGGGACGCCCCGCACCGGCCGCGATAGCGACGTGATCGAAACCGAGCGACCAAGCATCATCGAGCGTTAAGGTGCCGCCGAAGCGGATGCCGCCAAACGCCTGAAAGTGGCCGCGACGCGCCAAGGTGAGGTAGGTGAGCAAAAGGAAGTTCTTGTCCCAGCGCACGGTAATACCGTATTCGCTCACCCCGCCGAACCCGTAGTTGATCCGCGTTTCAAGCGGCTCTTGAAGTGTCGAAAACTCGCGGATGGGTGCACAGTCGGGACCTGTCCAAGCCGCAGGCAACGGCTCCAGCTTCAGACCATCGATAGCCACCACCGCAAAGCCTTCGTTGAGCAGATAGTGACAAAGCGTGTAACCTGCCGGGCCTAAACCGACGACAAGGACTTTTTTTCCGTTGAACGGCAACGGATAGGGACGATGTCGATTGAGCGGATTCCAGCGAGTCAGTAGCTGGTAGATCTCGACGCCCCAGGGAAGCGCCAAAACGTCGGAGAGCACCCGCGTTTCAATCTTGGGAATATTGACGGGTTCTTGCTGCTGAAAGATGCAGCCCTTCATGCAGTCGTTACAAATGCGATGACCGGTACCCGCCAGCATCGGGTTATCGATGGCGGCGGTCGCGAGTGCCGCAACTACATCGCCAACCTTGCGCAAAGCATGCATCTCACCGATTTTTTCGTCGAGAGGACACCCATTGAGCTCAACACCCAATGCATTGCGCTTGATGGCACCCTGCTTGTCACGCAGGCCTTTGGAACACGAGTCTTTGCCGCGTGTCTGGCAGAGGACGCAATAATCGACCTCCTTGGCTGCCTCGCGCAACGTTCCACGGGTGTCGGTCAGCGCAAAAGGCTCGTCTCGCTCCCGCCGATGAGATGCGAGCCCTTCAAGCGCCGTGATCTTACCAAGCGCGACCCGTTCAAGAGGCACCAGTGTTCCGTCGTTCACCTTCTCAGGCTCGTAGAACGTCAGCCAGGTCGCGCAGACGCCCCGCGCTTGAAGCGCACGAAGCACGACTTCGAGCGCGTCAAGTGCGAGCGCGAGCAAACTAAGCTTTGAATGACCACTGTTCACGTCGGCGCCTTCCGCTAGATGGCGCCGGACAGCTTCTGACATCGCGGCATCAGGCTGCGCGTCTAGCCAAGCGGTCACAAGTGTAAGCACCTTGTTGACCACGGGAGACAAGAGCGGGGTCTCGGCTAGTGCGTCGGGCGCTCCCCCAGACCGCAGCTTTAGCTCTCGCTGCGCGGCGAGCAGCTCAAGCGCAACGGCAGCGAAGCGCGCCTCCGTATCTTCGGCAAGCGTCCGAGCAGGCTCAGCAAGCTCGCTCGGTAGCTCCGCCAGAAGTGTCTCGCCGAGCGAGGCAAGCGCACCGCTATCGCTCTGACTGTTGTCCCGCCGCAAGTAAAAGCGAGGGCGCACAAAAAGGCGCCGAAACTCGAAGAGCGACTGCTCAAAGGAGACCTTGTCCTTGAGCGCTGCGCCCGCGTGTTGAACCCCAAAAAGCTGAAGCAAAAAGCGCGAAACGAAGGGAGCAGCTTCCGTAATCACCCTTGACACTTCAACTGCGCTCGGCGCCTCGACCCCATCGAGATAGCGCCTCCATCGCGCCCACACCACTGAATCCTCGGCCTTGAAGCGCCTATCGAAAACATCAAAGAGCGCTTCCAAACGCTCGGGCTTTTGCAAATCGGAGTAGTTGAATCCTTCTACCCCAAGCTCGAGTGTCGCGTGCTCCGTGGACGTCTCAGAACTTTCCTGACCGGCAGCCACTCCCTGCTGCCTTCGGCCAAAACGCGCCTTGGCATCTACTACGCTACTCATCGCGCGAGTTCCTATCTTTGGTTCCGGTGCTTACCCTAAGTTTCATCACTACTGGCCTGGCCGCAGCTCACGTTGCGCGTGGAACAAGCTTTCCCACGCACGAACTCAGAAGCTCATGGGCGGCGCTACAGCTAGATTCCAAGTCAATCGCGAGCGTGGATGCTCGCGCGTGGCTATCACACGACGACGCAGCTTCCCGCCGAGGTATACATAGCGCCGCAGCTCGCCCTGGTCATCCGCAGCCACGTAGAGTTCGTCGAGGCCGTCGCCGTCAAGATCCGCGAGTAAGGCGGCATGCTCGAAACCTGAAGACTGATCGTCGATTATTTCCATCGACCATTTGTCACGCGGATTCTTGCCAGGACGCAAGAGCCAGACGCCAGCGCGGAAGGCTGCTGCGACAAGCTCCTTTTTGCCATCACCGTCGATATCGCCCGCAGTAAGGAAGCGACACTGACGGTCAACAAGCCGCGCCACCGTCGCCGTCTCGTACGCGCCGGGCTCTGCGCCCGCATCAACGCGGACGATGTCCACCCGCGCGGCAGTCGCATCGCTTGCGTGCGTGCTCTCGACAGACGCGTAGAGCTCATCCCGACCATCGCCATCGACGTCACCAACTAGGATCTCTTTGGCGTGGCGGTCACCGAAGTCGACCACAACCGACACCTTGACCTCGCCGTCGAAGTCGATGCGCAGCACCTTCCCGCGTTGCACCTCGTGCTTTAACTTATTGGGCTCGCTGGCGGTGACGTAGGCCTCGACTTTACCGTCACCATCAAGATCACCGATTTCGACCTCATGAATGAAGGTATTGGGCTCCTCGTAAAGGCGCTTTACGTGCTGTGTATTGACATCAAGTAGCGCAACTACTCCCTGATCGTGGGTGCCAATAACCATTGACTGGAAGGTGTCATCCACCCAGGCGGCATCGCGCATGCGCGAAAATCGTCCACCGAAGTCTTCTTTCCAAAGTGTACTGACCTCGAACTGCTCTCCGTGACGGATCCAGCGTTTCAAAGCCGCTGCCGACCCTCCAAGCGTGAACAGCGTGATCGGCTCGGCTTTCTGGTCTAGGAGCACGTGATGAATGACGTTGCTTTCAGCGTCGCGCAGCGCTCTTATTCGCCAAGCATCAGAACGCTGCGCTCCTGGTCGCAGAAATTCCACAAGCGCCGGCCCTGGTGTTGTGGAAATCTGCCCGTCATTGACGGGGAACTCAGAGTACGTCGCAACAAGCGTTTTAAAGCGCTTGGCGTCGAATGAGCTCCCCCGGTCCCCCTTTGACTGACGCTCTTTCTTGGCTGATTTTTCCGCATTGCTAGGGTCGGAGACCGCGGCCATTTGGCCTGGGCCGCACTTAGAGCACGCTCCGCTAAAGCACACGAGCACGGTTAGCGTCGCCTGCCGCACCCAGGCGTGTCGCGGGCGCGCTAAACCGGGCGCAAAAGGCCGGGATGGCATCCGGGAGACGTAAGCATTCAAACGGTCCATAGAGCTGCGGTGTAGACACCAAAGGCCACGCCAGCAAGTGAGATACGCGCGATCCTGAATTGCCACGCCTGGAAGACTGCATGCCGTGCCTTGAAGCTTGAACAAGTCGTGACACAACCCAATTTGGTTGGCGCGCTAAACCAAGTGCCACCGAAGGAGGCTCCTTTTTTATGCTCGCGTCCCTGGCCAAACACGGAATTCGAGTCAACGATGTCGCGCGTAACCTTGCCGCTGCCGAACTCTACGAGCTAGCGCTGCGCTTTGAAAAAGGCACGGCCATCGTTGACAGCGGTGCCATGGTTGCGCTTTCCGGCGAAAAAACCGGACGAAGCCCCAATGACAAGCGCGTAGTGGATCACGTCGATTCCCGCGAAGATGTGTGGTGGGGCAACATCAACATCCGTTTGGATGAGCATGTTTATCGCATCAACCGCGAACGCGCCGTCGACTACTTGAACACGCAGGAGCGCCTCTTCTGCGTCGACGCCTTCGCGGGTTGGGATCCGGCGTATCGACTCAAGGTTCGGGTCATCTGTTCCCGAGCTTACCACGCGCTTTTCATGACCAATATGCTGATCCGTCCCTCGGCGACGGAGCTCGAGCACTTTGGTGATCCGGATGTGGTCATCTACAACGCCGGCCGTTTTCCAGCGAATCGTTATACGACCGGCATGACTTCGCCCACAAGCATCGATCTAAGCCTTGAGCGCAAGGAACTGGTTATCCTCGGCACCGAGTATGCAGGCGAGATGAAAAAAGGCGTCTTCACTGTCATGAACTATTTCATGCCAAAACGAGGCGTGCTGTCGATGCACTGTTCAGCCACCGAGGGAGAAGACGGTCAGTCATCTATTCTCTTTGGCTTATCCGGCACCGGGAAGACAACGCTTTCTGCGGATCCCAAGCGCAAGCTCATCGGCGATGATGAACACTGCTGGAGCGACAACGGCATCTTCAACATTGAGGGAGGCTGCTACGCCAAGGTCAACAACTTAACCGAAGCGGCGGAACCGGATATCTACCGCGCAATTCGCTTTGGCAGCGTTCTCGAAAACGTGGTGTACGATCCCACAACGCGCACTGTCGACTACGATGACCTCAGCATCACGCAGAATACCCGCGGCTGCTACCCCATCGAATTCATCCCGATGGCGAAGATACCTTGCATCACCGGAAATCCTAAACACGTGATTTTTTTGACAGCGGACGCATTTGGCGTGCTGCCACCAGTGTCAAGGCTAACGCCCGCCCAGGCCATGTACCACTTCATCAGTGGCTATACCGCTAAAGTCGCGGGCACCGAAATGGGGGTTAAGGAGCCCCAGGCGACCTTTTCCGCATGCTTCGGTGCTCCGTTCATGGTCTGGCACCCCGGCGTTTACGCAAAATTGCTCGCCGACAAGATCGAAAAACACGGTGCTTCAACTTGGCTTGTTAATACCGGCTGGACAGGTGGCGCCTTCGGCGAGGGCCATCGGATTAGCCTCAAAGCGACGCGTGCCATTATCGATGCGATTCACTCCGGCGCTCTCAATAATGCTACCTACACGACAGAGCCCTTCTTCGGGTTGGCAATACCCACAGCGGTAGAGGGCGTTCCAAGCGAAATGCTCAAGCCGCAGCAAACTTGGCGCGATCCGGAAGCGTACGCCAAACTCGCAACGAACTTGGCGACGCGGTTCCGCGACAACTTTAAGGCTTTTGAGGACGGCGTCAGCCAAGAGGTGAAGGACGCCGCACCACCAGCCCGGGCGGACAACTAGGCATCAGGCAGAAAATAAGGACGCACAGCATGGATATCTCAAGGATTTTAGTTCCCACTGACTTCACCGAGCACGCGTCGCATGCGCTGCAAGCCGCGCAGAGCCTTGCGACGCGTTTCGACGCGAAAGTGACGCTACTGCACGTCTATCAGGTCCCGGCTTATGCGCTGCCTGAAGGTGTCATCTTTGCGACCGCCGATGTCCTGAGCGATCTACACTCACAGCTTTCTGAACGACTCAAGCAAACGTCCGCCAAATATTTTCCAGGCATTGAAGTGGAAACCCAGCTGCGTTCGGGCGGTGCCGCTGAGGAAATTATTGAAGAAGCAAAGACGTGCGGCGCAGACCTCATCGTTTTGGCAACGCACGGCCGCTCCGGGCTGTCTCACCTACTGATCGGTAGCGTTGCCGAGCGCGTCGTACGCTTAAGCCCCGCACCCGTGATGACGCTTCGGCCACCTCAAGACGGGTAGCAGTCGTGCGTGATACCCAATGCGCGTCCCCCGTTAGGATTCGGAACACACCGCTTCGATAGCGTTGATTTCACTGGGCACAGCGGAGGTAAGGTTATAGCAGCCTTGGGCGGTCACAAGGACATCATCTTCGATGCGGATGCCGATACCCGAAAAGGCGGGGGGAGATGTTGCGTCCACGCCGAAATACAGACCCGGCTCTATGGTCAGCACCATTCCCGGCTCAAGCTTGACCGCCTCACCCGCTTCGTCGCGGTAGGGGCAAGGATCATGGACATCGAGACCGATCCAATGCGACGTTTGGTGCATGTAATACGGGCGATAGAGACCTGATTCGATGACCTCCCCGAGGCTGCCTTTCACGACACCGAGATCAATAAGCCCCTGAGCAAGAACCTTAACAGCCGCTTGATGTACGACCTCGAGCGTTGCCCCGGGCTTGCAGGCAGCAAAAGCCGCACGTTGCGACTGGAGCACGCAGGTGTAGAGGTCGCGCTGAGGCTGAGTAAATCGACCGCTTACCGGAAAGGTTCGGGTGATGTCCGAGGCGTAGCCGTCTAACTCACAGCCCGCATCGATTAGCACCAGCTCGCCAGCTTCGATACGCTGGTTGTTAGCGCGATAATGGAGGAAAGTCGCCCTCACCCCACCGCCCACAATGGGTTCGTAAGCCGGACCTTCCGCGCCGCGAGTGCGGTAGGTTGCAAGTAGGCTCGCTTCGAGTTCGTTCTCCCAAATGCCAGGCCGGCCGAGGCGCATCGCAGCGGACTGAGCCGAGGCAGCGATGTCTGCTGAACGCGAGAGCGCTTCGATTTCGCTCGCGCTTTTGACACGGCGCGCCACGCCCAAATGATACCCGAGACTCGAGATGCGCCGAAGTCCGCCGCCACCGCGGCCCGTGCTCCCATGTAAAGCGAGTTGCCAAAGGTTATCATTCGCGCTGTCCCGCCGCCCGAGGTCCAAGAACACTTCGGGCGCCTTCAGCAGCCAGTTCGCCAAAAATGGATTCAGCTTCTCGGTCGGCAACACCGCATCAAACCGGGCCGTTTCAAGCGCACCTTCTACCCCAAGCATCGGCCCTTCCCAGCGCTCCTTGAAGGCATCTTTGGGCGGCACGAAGAGCACGCTCTCGGTGCCACTGCCGGTACGACGCAGCGCGAGAATACATTCGGGTTCCCGAAGCCCGCTCAAGTAGAAGAAAGCGCTGTCTTGGCGGTAGGGGAAGTGAGTATCGGCGCTGCGGCGCTGCACCGGAGCCGCTGAGACGAGCGCCAGTGTATCCTGCGCACTAAGTTCGAGGAGCCGTGCCTGTCTCTCGCGCCAGAGCGCCGCGCTTTGACGCTGGGCCGCTTGCTCAAACGCCCCACCCTGTTCTCGTTCGCTTTCTGGCTTATCCATTTGCGCCCAAGTCTAGCCTAGAACTGTTAGGTTCCGTACGTAAAGCCGTGACAACACGCCCTCGTTGTCAGGGCTGGAGGCCTATAGCACCCCAAAAGCCTGTACCACGCGCGAGTTAACCGTTCGGCGGGATCCTACACAATGACCCAAAGTTTTCGGGGGAGCGCCCTGCAAAGGCCCCGGGGCAATGAAAACACGCCTCTCGATAGTGAGGCATGGCCTCTTCGCGCTAGGGTGGACGGGATATGGATAACGCCGAACTACGCATTGGCTTTTTTGGAATGGGCTCTATGGGTAGCGCGCTGCTGCGCGCGCTTGACGCAGCGCCCAGTGGGCTTGCGCTAAGAGCTTCAAACTTTGACGCCAGCCGGCGTGAAGCCCTCGGTGCCGAGCTCGCAGTAGCGGTGAGCGATGCCGCGGATCCCGATGCCCAGGCGGACCTGGCTCAATGGTCGGACATTCTTTTTGTCGCAGTCAAGCCAGGCGGGGTCCTACCCCTGCTCGCCTCGATACGCCACGCGCTGCGGCCGGAGACACTGGTCGCGTCTGTCGCAGCTGGCATCTCTCTCGGAGCCTTGGAGAGCGCGCTGGGCGAACTTCAGCCTTGCGCACGCGTGATGCCCAATCTTGGCGCGCAGGTCAGCGCAAGCGCGACAACGTATTGCCTGAATCCCGCCTGCACAGCACGTCTTGAGGCCCTGCTGACGCCGGTGCTTGCGCGCTTCGGTAGCGCTTTGCGTCTGCCCGAGCAGCACATGAACTTAGCGACTGCGGTGGCCGGATCTGGACCGGCATACCTGCTGCTCGCCGCCGAGGCGCTGATCGACGCCGCAGTCGCGGAGGGCATGCCCCGGAAAAGCGCATTGAAGCTCGTCCAAGTGCTTTTCAAGGGCACAGGGCAGCTCATGGCTGAAGACGGCTCAGAGCCCGCGGCGCTACGCTGGAAGGTCACAAGCCCTGGTGGGACCACGGCCGCGGGCGTCGCGCATCTCGAAGCCACACAGCTGCGCGCTGCTCTCGCGGGTGCAGTGCGCGCCGCACGGAACAGAGCCGACGAGCTTGCCTAATGCGCATGCGCAGCCTGGGGGTCCTAGCCGGGCGCGCGCGGCCTTCGCTAGGATTTTCGTCCGCAGGCGCGCTCACCTCAAGCCCTCACCCAGAGCCGCGCAGCTTACCTAAGTGCAACCCGATGACCTCGCATTGGCTCAAGCCCGGACTTTAAGCGTGCCGTCATGCGTTTCTCCGCCGACCGAGGCCCGCATGCGGCTGAGGCGGCGGTCTCCCCGACGAAAAGCAGCGCCCCGGGATATTATTGGGCGTGCTCGAGGGGCCGGCCAAACCTCTGGGCACGCGGCGCGCCGGCCTGCCATCGTAATTCCTAATGGGCATCAGCATAGGTGGCGCGGCGGCGGCGCAACGGCACGGCGCTATCCTGGGGACAAAGCCGATGAAGCATAGCATCTTCTGCCCACGCCTCGTTAATGCCTAGCCGGTTTAAATACTGGCGCACAAAACCTGCAACATAGACCCGCGCAGGCAGCGTTTCCACTGCCTCCTCCTCAATCGCCGAGAGGAACGTGCTTCTAATGCGCGTCTGCTCGGCGATTTCTTGGAGAGACAGGCCGCGCGCCTCACGCACCTGACGCAGGATTGGACCGTCGATTGTATCCGGCGACAACGCGTCAACAAGCGCCTGCGCTGCTACTAAAGACTCGGGCTGCACAGAAGCCTTGGGAGCAAGTGATATCCTGCGTGACGGTGGGCTCACCGACAAGTCATAGGCTTCACGTAACGCCGGGTTGGTCAGAACCTTGAGCGCCTCATCTAACTTAAGCAGCGCCGCCACGCGCTCACTGGCGTTCCATGCACCTGCTCCTGCAATACTCTCGTCGGAAAAAGCCTGGCGCAGCCGCCGATGGCCCCTCCTGATTTCCTCTTCGCTAGCCTCGAAACTGAGTTCCAAGACGTCGTAAAGCGACTCTCGGGTACGGTCGAGCGCAGGCGGCGGCGTCAGGCTAAGCAGCCTAGACTCTCCATCTACCGCTGTGAGCGCCACACGCGCTACGCGCTCGAAAAGCTTTGCTGCTCGGGCCACCGGATTGGCAAGCAGCAGAGGCCGGCGCGTTATTGCGCCGTTGCGAACGACATCGTCGAAGTCAAGCGCCCCCACACAAGCGAGCCGCAGACCGAGCGCTGCGCGGGCAACGCTGACGATATGCGAGCCAACATCTGTTTCGGCGCGGGAACGTGTCATGTTTAACACACATAGCCAAGCTCGGTCCTCAGCTCGGTGGCGTAACGCATGAGCCAGGCGCCCATTGCGACTAGCGAGGCGGGCATACCAGTGACGCGGCCCCTCCGTGGCCGCGTCGAGGCGACGCAAGGCGGCACGTTCGGCGTCAGATTCACAGAGCGCAAGGGCGTCTAGTTGAGTAAGCACCCGCAACTGCTTGAAGAGCCGACTCACAGCGAGCGGCTCAGGCGTTAACACCGCCAGCGTGCGGTCGGCACAACGAATCAATGTTCGCTGCGGTGCGCTGAGATAGGATCCGAGATCGACTACCACGTGGTCAACAGGCAGCGTGCGCAGCAAGCTCCCGTAGCAAGCCGCGGCCAGCTCAAGCTCATCGGGCTTGAGCAGCACATCGGTAGGCACCACTGCCCGTGCCAGATAAAGACCCGGTCCCACATCAGTGGCCAACGGAGCGACTTCGACGTCGAGATCTCGCTTCCCGTACCCGAGAGGACCGTCGTTGTCGCGATGCGGAACGCGTGTAGCAGAAACGTCCCCGGCGCCCGACGGCGGTGCGGGCACCGGGGGCGCCAGCGAAGATGACCGCGCTTTCGAAACAGCCGGAGCGCTCCGCGCGCGCAGCCCTAGAGCGCCGCTCCCCCGTTTCAACACGCCTTCGTCAGTTCCCAGTCGCGTCAGTGCCTCGGCTAGCTCCCCGATGGCCAATTCGGAGTCTATCGCAATTGGACGCGGCTCAGCGCAACCGGCAAGCAAAGGAAGACCGCCACCGTTAAGGTCCGCATCGAGCAGCAATACCGAGCGGCCTAGTGATGCCAGGTAGGAGGCGAGATTCAGCGAGACGGTGGAGGCACCGGCCCCTCCCTTGGCCCCCCACACAGCGGTGACTTCGCTGCTCCCATCGTTGCTCCGGTGACCACTCACAAGACCCACACTAGCACACAGCTCCAGCGACACGCTGCGCCCGCGAAGAAGATTCCGATGGGTTTAGCCGGATAGATTCGCAACGCTATCGAGCCAAGACCGATACAACGCAAGTATGCCACATAGTCGTACTCTTCAGAGGCCCAAGGCTGATTCAGCGCGGCATGCCATCCGCGCTGCGGTTGCGATAGCAATGCAGAGTGAACTTAAACGCCTCGCGTGGTTTAGCTGCCGCAGGGCTCCATTCGGCGATTTCCACCTAAGCGTGAACATGCCTGCCCCTCAGCCCGTGCAGACGCGCCGAAGGACGAACCGTCGCACCGACCGATACCTTGGGCTAGCGAGCATCGTGCTCGCACAGGCCTGCACCGATTTACCGAGCGTATCTGATGCAACTGAGCTGTTTCGGAAACCTGCGGAACTCGCCTCATCCTGCGTGCCACTGGCCAACGCCTCGCGCGACAATCCGAATGATGACAACCATGGCGCCGACTGGCTGTGTACGTCCCAGCCCGAGTTTTGGGTAACGCCTGCCACCGCCCAGACCCGCCCGGTATTGCTTGAAGGTCGACTCGGCCAAGATCTGTTGGCAGACCTGGCCCGAGGAGGCTTAAGCGCAAGGCATCGGAACGCCACCGTGGCCTTGCACCGGGTGGACCACAGCGATCGCAGTGGATTTCGTCCTTTCGCTGCTCTCGACCGCGGGCAGGCTTATACTCTGCTTTTTCCAGAACGCGCCGAAATGAGTCAGCCGCAAGTCCGGCGCGTCTTGCACGTCTCGCCTCCCCCGTCGCAGCCCGTTGCGGCCTGGCCCCCCCGTGAGGCTCATGGCGTGCCGGTTGACACCCAGATACAGCATTTTCTATTTCGGGCTGAGGCGGATATCCCGGAAACATTGTTGTTTTGGAGTCCAGATGCGTCGAGTGCCGTGGATTGCATCCTCATCGACCACCCCGACAACCCTTTTCGCAACGCCGCGCACATTGACGGCGATGGACGCTTCGAAGGCTATCCGCGTTCCTGTGCACTGCCCTCCCCGCTCAACGTCGGGCGCTACCGTTTTGCAACACCCGAGACCCAAGTTCACGCGTTCTCCACATGGCTCTCGCACGTACACCGGGAAAGCACGCCGCAGAAGGACGCAACCACGCCCCCTAGCCCGGCCAACGAGGACGAACCTATAACGAGCACCGCCGAAGCCGAGCATGCGGCGCAACCTCCCTTGCCCAAACTGTTTGATGAGACGTTAACGTGTAGCGTGTACGAGACGCGCGTCGGGCCGCTCTGCGCGCGTCCGGGCGCCGGGAGCGTGGAGCTTCGCACAAGAACGCTCGAACCGGTCCTTGCACGTCTCGAGATTCCCAAAGGCGCAAAGCCGCTCTGGCGGATCTCGCAAGCGGGACATCTCAGCGTTGGCGCCATTGAACTAGCATCCGCTCAGCTCCACTCAGGCCGAGTGACAGTCCTTTCGCTTAATTTTTCGCCCAAGATCTTCGATTTTACTTTCGAGACTATCCGTGCACCCTCATCTGTTCAAATTGTTGAAGTTATGGCTAACCCGGCAGGCGATGACGCACTCGGCGAGTTTGTGATGCTAAGGAACTTCGGAGACGCACCGATCGACCTACACACGCTGTACCTAACTGACAATCCGAGCCGCGCGTTGCCACCTATTGGCCACAGCTATTTTCTCCTGCCGGGCGCTGTCGCCGCTCTCGTACCGCGAGATTTCGACCCATCTCTGTTGCGCTTTCGGCCCCATGTACAGGCGACGCTTTACCTGGAGGGCAACATCTCACACCGCGGATTGGTCAACACCGGAGGTTCACTGCAACTGATGGATCTCGGGGGGAACCTCCTCGACACCTTTGTCTTCGGCGCCAGCGGTGATGATGTCTGCTGGTCTCGGGGCGATGACGGCGGCCCTCCCCAGCTCCGCGCAGCCGGACAGTGCCGGTACGTTTATCCCCGTGAGGCCATTAACTAGTTCGAGCACCCAACCCGTGGTGCACGACGGGCGCGCCCGCGGTAGCGCTAAAGCTCAAAAGTTTTAGCGCAAAAACATACGTGTTAGCGTGCCCTTTGCAGACTTCTGACTGGCAACGGATGGCGCATATTCCTTCACATACGCAGCCCTCGGCTCCGGGGCAGAGTCTCGCCGGCGAACCGAATCAGGCACGTGTTACCAAGCCCGATCGCTACTTGCCGTCGAGCCGAGTCGGCGCAAGTCTGCTCTGCGCGGGCATACTCGGCGCAGGCCTGGGATTGGGTGTGAGCATCGGTGCCGGGTTGGACTTTTTGAACGCTGGTGGATGGCCCTTCGCGCTAACAACGTTGACTCGCAGCGCGAGCGCGAAATCTGCCCGCGCGCCCGAAGAGCGAGAGATACGCGTCGACGACTCGGAGCTTGAAGGCTACTTCCGCCCGGTACGTGACATGCCTCTGAGGCGCCGCGTCGAACTGAAGAGCTGGGGCGCGTTGCGCACACCTGAAGAGAGCTTTGGGGAGTCGCTCAGAGGCAGCGACGTCATTCGGGGACGAACCCCTCACCGCTTGCTTCTCTTCACCTTTGATGATGGCCCCGATGCGGTACACACGCCGAAACTCCTTGAAATTCTAGATCGTTATGGGATTCGAGCCGTCTTCTTTGTGGTGGGCGAACGCCTCGACGGCCGCGACCCGTGGTACCAACGCCATCGCGATATCGTACGCCGGGCTGTACAGCGCGGTCATGTCATTGGTAATCATAGCCAACAGCATCGACAGCTCCCTCTCTTGAATAATCACGACGCTCTCGCGGAGATCGAGCGCACGCAGGCTCTCATCCAAGAAATCACCGGTCAAAGGTCTCTGATTTTTCGGCCCCCCGGTGGTGCACGTTCCGCGCGCACCGACAAGCTGCTCGCGGACCTCGGCTATACGCAAATGCTCTGGAACCTAGGCACGGGCGATGTCCAAGTTCGCGACCCGCACGCGGTCCTACGGACATGGCGCCAAGTTCTGGACCGCGAAGAACGCGAAGGTTCAGCGGGCGGTATTATTTTACTGCATGATATTCACGCTTGGAGCGTGGCCGCCGTGCCGCTACTGATCGGAGATATTGCTGAACGAAACTGTGAGCTTTTGGCTCGCAACGAAGAACTTTTCGATATCGTTGACGACCTGGCGCTGTTTTTCGTCGCACCCGATCAGGGCGTCTCCGAAGGGATGGCCGCAGCACTTGACCCCACTCTCCTGGAAGCGCGACAAGCCGTCCTGCGCGAGCAGTCCGCTCGCTACTGCGCGCGCACGGCAAAGCTGATCTAGCGTCTATAGCGCATGAATATCATATAGTTATACGAAGGCTCCGAGCGTGGAAGAACGAAGTGGGGAGCCACATGCACCAGCTACGGCATTGAAGTTGCACCAGTGAAATGTGTGACAGAGTCCTTCAGCGCGCACACCGACACACATGTTGACCTATCTCTCGTAACTGAGGCGCAGGCGCACGCTAGCGATGGAACACAAGACGGGGTGGTGCAGCCCGGCCATGAAGCACAGGCGGTAGGTTCGGCTGCGGACCCCGCGGCAAAAGCGGTCCTTCATCACGGTCCAACGATTGGTCTCGAAGGCTCACTGCGCGAAATTCTAAAGGTCGTTGAGCGGGCGGTCCGCACGCAACGCCCTGGATTGCTCACGCTGGTCGGTCCGCCGGGGAGCGGTCGCAGTCGGATGCTTCACGAAGTCGCGAAACTCGCGCGCAAGCGCTTCGGTTTTCAAGATATTGACTTCTTCGAGGGTACGGTCGGACACCTGCGCAACGTGGGACTGCCAACGGCCGCACAGTTGACAACATGGAATCCTGAGGACTCTCACCTGAACGCGCTTATCGATGAGCTGCCACAGTCCGTGCCGATCCACGCTGAACGCGGCTCGCCGCTTCTACGACACGTGCGCAGCGTCTTGCAAAAGCGTCATCGTGTTGACCCCTATCTTCTGCTCATCGACGATGCCGACAACCTGAGTCCTGAGGCGCGGACGGCGCTGGCTGAGCTGCTGAAAGAGCCTCTGCCCATCGCCATCCTGCTGACATTGAGGGACACCTCCGCCGGCGCTGGCACCTGGCCGGAAGACTTCCCCCAGCTTGTGCTCGAAACGTTGACGGCTCGGGAATCTGCGGCTCTGACGCATGGATATCTGCATGTCGCACATGCGCTACCGCCACGGCTTCTCGACGCGGTCCACCACCAGGCCGGCGGGAGGCCAGGCGCGCTCATCGCTCTTCTTGAAGAGCTGCAAGCGTCCGGTGTCATCCAAAGCACGGGGAACGGCACCGTCGATGTGGACTTCGCCAAGATTGAAGCGGGGCTTACCTCGCTAGACCTCGACGCGTCCCGCCGTAGCCACCTGAGCCGCTTGAATGCTTACGCCCTCAGGACACTTGAGCGCGCTTCTGTTGTTGGTAGGCACTTTTTTCTCAGTAGCCTACTCGCGCAGCAGCGCTCTGAAAGTCAGACAATTACACCGGCCACTGAGCTGCTGCGCCGCGCACGTGACGAAGACGGGCGCATTCGCCGCGTCCTCGGAGATCTAGAGCGCCAGCAGCTCATCGAGGATATCAGCGAAAGAGTGCTCGGCGAAGTCGCGCATCGAACCGAACGTGTTTACCGCTTTCGAGAGCGCCGCGTGCGTCAGCTTCTCTATCAGCAACAACCCGAGGAAGTGCGCACGACACGCCATCGCGTCGTGGCGGAATGGGCGGAGGGGCACGCGTCAGGTACCATCCCTAACCGCAAGCTTTTGGTAGCGCTGCACCTCGATCGCGGCCGCCGCTCGAAAGAGGCTAGCGCTGCCTACTTTGAATGCGCACGCGACCGCAGCGAGGCGCGCAATCCGCGCCTCGCACTGCAGTACCTAGAGCGTGCGATCTCTCTTAGTCGCCCGGAGTCCGTCCAGGTACGACTCCCGGCTCTACTCGCTTACGCACAAAAGCTCATGCAGCTAGGACAGCTGGAAAAAGCACGAGAAGCGGCGCTTGATGCCTACGCTATCGCTTGGCGCCTTGACGCCGACCGTCTCGTTGCTGAAAGTTTGGAACGGCTTGCTGCCATTACTTACCGGGCGGGCGAATTTGAAGAGAGCTTTAGCTACCTAGAATCTCTCGGAAGCCTAGGATTGGTGCGCGGCCATCAGGAGATGCAGGTGCTGGCGCGCACCCTGCAACACCTCGCCTGTCTTGAACAGGGTCTGCCCTATCCTGTTGAGGCGGAGGATCAGATGAGCGAGGAGGCAAACACCTCCATCACGTGCCGTGCTTTGCTCAAACTGTGGAACGCACGACGCAGCTTGCACGAAGATCCGAAAGCACCGCTCGCACTTGCACAGCTTAACGCGCTGCGTGAGCTTTGGAGTGACGGCTCCCAGATGCACCTGCTCGCGCTTGCGGCTGAGACCCTGGCCGCAGCCTACCTGCAACAGGGCGATTTTGCCCGCGCTGAAAAGCAGGCAGAGCTCCTGCTCAGCGCTGCGCGAGACGCACCGGATCGTTACCTTGAATGTCGCAGCTTGCTGCTGCAGGGGCGCATTCTCAGCCTGACACCGGCTGCACAGGGCCTCGAAGCGGTGCTCGATAGCGCGGAAAGCATTGCGGCGGAGCTTGGCAATCCCCTGCTCTTAGCAGAAGTGTGGCTCGGACGGGCTTATCGGGCGCTCAAGCGCGACGAGCCTTGGTCAGTCAACCATGCGCTTATGGTTTTGCGGGAACAGCTGGTTCATCTCCGCACGCCGATTGTACACGCTCACATTCGACTGATCGAAGCGCGGACACTACGGCAGTCGCTCGCAACGAACGCGCACTCCTCCGACCCACCCGAACCACGGCGACGCAGCGGTGACCGCGCAGAGCCCAACTCCGACAAACCCAGGGCCGCGTGGGAAGATGTTGTGCATTATTACCAGAGCGCAGCAGGGCGCTTTTGGCGCTCGCGGCGCTATCGTGACGCCCTAGATACCTTGCGAGAGCTCGCCGACTGCCAGGCCGAGCGAGGAGATGTGGTAGACGCGGAGGCGGTACACACACGCATCGCCAAACTCGAAGCCCAAGCCGGCCTGGCCGCTGCGACACCGAAGCCGGAGGAACGCAGCGGCAGCGGATTTTTTTGGCGAAAACGCGAAGCGCGCGGTGCTTAGGCGCGGCATGGCACGAACATATTTCGTGCTTTGCACGCTACGTGCTCCACCCGTGCATCCCAGCTCCGCCAACGTTCCGCCTAAGACGCACGCACCTTGATAAGGTTGAACAGACGGCGCCCCTGGTAGGGAACCGGCGGCTCACTACTAAAGAGGGAAAGCTTGACGGTTTTTCTCGGCCCTTCGTAGGTGCGCAGCACAGCCGCATCACCGTCGCGAACCTGATCCACCCTGCAGATACCAAACTTGGGATGGTGAACGTAGTCGCCCACGCCGGGTCTGCCAGAAGCGGGTCGTTTCGCCCCATGATTCGCGGGCACGGCCACCGAACCCACAACGCCCGCTGCGGGTGTCGCCCTCGCCGGCGTTGCGGACGGTGAAGGCGTCGGTGCGCGGTCTGACGGTTCAGATACCGCGCCCTTCGTTGATACCGATGCTGCCGCGTGCGCCTGCGAGACCATGGCGGCTTCGAGCCAGAGACTTTGCCCCGTACTCCCAGCGCCCGACGCATCAACGGAGGTCGGGAAAGCTGCGCGCCGGCCCCCCGATGCGTCTTCGCTCACCGCCGGCGTTTGCACCGGTCGCGAGCACGGACCTCGCTCGTTTAACGCGCCTTCGGCGCGCGGCGCCCCCCCGCGAGGCACTGTAGCCTCAAGCTCTATCGCCTTAGGACTGGGGTGTTCAAAGCTTGCGAAGAGCTCGGCCTCCGAGACGCCGACAAGGACCTCGAGCACATCACACGCGCAATCAACCAGGTCGAGTACCTGCGCTCCAAGGCCCGGCTCGCGCTCACAGCGTGCTATCGCCCGCAGGGTCCAGTCCTCACCGGACGCGGTCACCACCTGAAGCTGCGCTAGCGTCCAGCGTGCGTTGAGTTGGCGCGCGGCGAGCCCAAGGCTCCCCCCCGACGGTGCAGCTACCAGGCCGTGGATCTCGCCATGCGCCTGCAGCACATCGGCAGGCGTGATACTTTCCGAGTTTGACAGCAGCCAGGCGCGCAACGAGTCAACGTCGCGAAGCACAACTCGACGTACGCGAAGATGATGAGCGAGCACGGCGCCGCGAGTCTAATACGTCGCAGCAGGAATGCGAACGCTTAGAGCAAACAGCATGGCCGATGCCGCCACCTGGTGCGCATCGCGGCTTCAAACCGCGGCGCGAGCTCGCTTGCGATACTCATAGCGCGCCACGTGAACGACATACTCAGCAGCGCTGGTAATCGCAAAGAAGAGCGCAACCAGCAGCAGGCCTAACCCAACGTCGTGAAAGCTCGTCCGCAGAGAAACAATACCAAAATCCACCACGTATTCGAAGTGCAGTATCAGCATCAGCAGGGCCACCATCTGCAACGCGGTCTTCTCCTTGCCTCCCCTTAACGCAGCCAAAACCAGTCCCTCCGACGATGCGAGCGCCCGCAGCGAGGTCACCGCAAGCTCACGCGCTAACGTCAGGCAGGCCAACCAAGGGGGCACCCACCCTAGCCAGACAAGGTAGATTAAAAGAGCGGCTACGAGGACTTTGTCCGCCAGGGGATCAAGAAATTTGCCGATGAGCGACTGAACATCGAAGCGACGCGCCAGCCAGCCGTCGAGCGCATCGGTAATAGCGAGAAGCACGTACACGACCGCTGCACCGAAGCAACTGCGCGGCGTCTCCTGAATAAGCAACATGATGACTGCTGGGATCAGCACCACCCGAAGCAAAGTCAGCAGATTGGGAATCTGTTTCACGTAGTAACCTCAGGGGTGGCCATAGCACCGCTAAGCCAAGCAGCTTAGGGAACATCTGACAAAATGCCTTTGTCCATAGTTGCCCTCAGAGGACCCTTGAACATGCCCCTTGCGTACGGCACACGCATCGACTTCAGCTTGAGCCTCTTATGGTCTGCGTTTTCATTTCGCGAATATAGCGCACACCCTCGGACACTCACCCGCTTCCGGTCTTCTTCCCGAAAAAGGAGCCGCCTCGCGATACGGGAGCCGTATCTTGGCCTAGTTTTCCCGGGCTTAACACTCAAAGCTTGCAAGCGCTCCGCAACTCGTCTGGCAATACAGCCCCCAGCTAGGCTAGATTCGTGGTTGTGGAATCGGAGCGACCAAGCCCGCGACTACAGGTTTCTCTAGCACCCGGACGCCAGCAGCAACACGAGACACTGCTGGACCAGGTAGAGGACCTGGCACAGACGCAGCCTAATCAAGCGCAGGCCGCGCTTGCTCGCTTTCTGCTTCATGCTGACGTCGAACCTGGGCTTATTCGACGTGCGGCGCGACTGGCCTGCGGCGTCGGCAATCTGGGAATGACGCACCGTCTTTTGCTTCAGCTCGAGAGCCGTGGCGCTCTACTCCCGGAAGACTCAGCAGATATTGTCGCTTTGAGCGCGATCCTGGGTAATCGCGGCTGCCTACAAGCCCACTCCGCAGATCGCAGCGTCCCCCCGCGCCTTCTGGCATTGGGCGCACACGTACTCGATCATGACCCACTGAGACAGCTCTATCGCTGGCTGAACCGGCGCGAGGGCCCTACTCGCGAGATGGAACCAAGTGAGGTCTCCATACGGTCCTCAGCGCGTCCGCACGCTATCGCCGCACCGGCGATCGGCGACAGCGAGATCAACGCGCCGCATCTCACGCCAGAAACGTTCCCACTGGACTCGCGTGAGCGCCCAGCCGCAACAAACAACTCCGTCCCGGAACGGATGTTCGCATCCGGCTCAGCGCTAAGGCTGACGCAGGAATGTGCGCTGCGTCCAGACATGCAGTACCGACGAAGTGCGCCGTCCGTGCGGCTTGTTGCTTCCGCGCCCGAAGGTTTTATCTGCGTTGAACCCCCTGCAGAGGTTGTCTATCGGGGGGAGACGGTATCGCTTGACCACGCCGACGGAGCGCCACCCATTTACGCCAACGAGGCGCATCTACGGGGCTACACCCTACCGGCATCCCCGGTGAGCCATACTCTGACGCTGGCAGAGGGAAAACCACAGACGTGGCTGCGTTTCACCCACATGGGCAGTATTCTCTTGGCGGTTCCCAAAGGCTGTTTAGCCAGACGCGTTGAAGTCAACCCTGGCGAGACGCTGAGCCTTGGGCTGCTCGAGCTACTTGCCTGGCAGGGCGTGCTCTTCCCCGACCCGGATAAGCCCGCGCGTGGTGAAGAGTCGCAAACCGTCACGCTCCGTGGGCAAGCCACCGTCTATCTAGCCATCACCAGCGGCTGAGTTGATGGTCTGTGGAGGGAGGACGCCGTCACACAACCAAGCTCAAATACCACGCGCGAACCTATGTCTCGCTATCGGCGTCGTCGCCGTCAGGCTCATCCTCGTCTGGCCGCTCGTCGTGAGCGCCCTCTTCTTCGACTTCCCCTGCAACCGGCGCTGCGCCCTCAAGCGCTTCCAAGTCATCCTCACGCGCTTCTTCTTGTCGCGCCGCGGATTCACGGTCCGCTATCGCTGAAAGTTGCTCCGCAACTCCGTACGCCCAGTCGCCCGTCTCAGGGTCAACGAGGGCACCGTGATACTCGTCGACCTCCATGCGTCGCTCGGTATCGTTGAGCGTATACGCCAAAAATATCCCTGCGAAAAGCAAAGAACCCAAGAATACCAACGCATTAAAGCGTGCTTCATGGGCCATGTGCATAAACACCACCACCACGAGCGCAGCCTTCATGGTAGCGATGACGACTGCGACCACGAGGTTCCATGCACCAAGGTGGACTTGGTACACAGCTACCGTAAGCGCCGTAAGCACCAACAGTGCTGAAAACACCACCACATAGTTTCGGACCGATACTTCTTCGTGAGCCATGAATCTCTAGTCTCCGGGCGCAGGTAGTTCTTCGTAGCCGAGCCGCCCATTCACACACGCTCTCGCACGCTACCGTCGGACAGCCTTGTTCTAGTCAATCAGATAGAGGAGCGGGAAGAGGTAAATCCAAATCAAGTCAACTAAGTGCCAGTAAAGCGCACCCATGTCGATGGGCGTGTTGTATTCCGGGCTAAAGCGCCCTTGGTTATTGCGGACCCACAGGAAGATAAAGTAGCCGATGCCGATGAGGACATGCAGCCCGTGTACACCCGTTGCTACGAAGTAGATGCCAAAGAACGACCGCACATGGTAGGGCAAGTCCCCGGCATCGTGAGGATCGAAGAACTTACCTGGCAGCAAACCGTGTGAAAACTTCGCTGAGTATTCGAAGTACTTCACCACTAGGAAAATACAGGCGCAGATAATCGTTAGAACAAGGTAGCGACTCGTAGCTCGCGTATCTCCGATACGCGACGACCGAACCGCAAGCGCCGCCGTTAGACTGGAAAAGAGCAACACGACAGTGTTGAGACCACCCAGCTTCCAATCCAGCAGGTGGGACCCAATGCTGAATGCCTCAGGATGATGCGTGCGATAGATGCCGTAGGCGACAAAGATGCCGCTAAAAAAAAGCACCTCTTGGGCAAGAAACAGCCACATGCCGAGCTTTGCGGCACTCAGCTGCTGACCTGGCGAAGCAAAGTGATGCTGAAACCAGGAACGTTCCTTCGGACTGGATGACTCCACCGTCGACCTCTTACTCGTTCTACAAACCTTAGCGACAATCCGGGCTGGCTGGAGCGTCGCTCCAACCAGCCGCTTCGCGCGGCTATTGGCCGGGCCTTTTAAGCTTTTGCGGCCCCCGCGTCAATGTTTTCGTCCAGCAGGTGGTAGTCGTAAGGACCTCGATCGGCCACAAACTCCGTCGCAAAATTGTGTGCGTCCGGCGGTGACGTCGTAAGCCACTCGTATCCCGCAAGGTTCCACGGATTCGAACCTGCCTTCTCCCCCTTTACCAGCGAGTGCAGCAATACGAAAAAAAGAACCACAAAGCCGAGCCCGAGAATGTAGGCCCCAATCGAGGAGAAGCCGTGAAGCGCGTGGAAGTGATCGAGGTAGTCGAAGTAGCGCCGTGCCATGCCGCGTGACCCAAGCACAAACTGCGATAGAAAAGTGACGTTGAAGCCAACAAATATCAATGCCCAAGCAACCTTGGCATAGCGCTCGCTGTACACCTTTCCCGTCATCTTCGACCACCAGTAGTGCAGCCCGCCGATAAAGGCGATTACCGTTCCACCAACCATCACGTAGTGGAAGTGCGCAACGACGAAGTAGGTATCGTGCAAGAAGATATCGACAGAAAGCGTGCCCAGGAAAATCCCGGTCAGCCCACCGATCGAAAAGAGCGCAATGAACGAAAGCGCGTAAAGCATTGGCGTCGTGAGCGTGATGGAGCCTCTGTAGAGCGTTGCTATCCAGTTGAAGACCTTTACGCCCGAGGGAATTGCAACCAGCATCGTCAGCCCCGAAAACACCATGACGGCGTATTCGGACATGCCAGCAGTGAACATATGGTGACCCCATACCAGAAAGCCCAAGAGCGCAATCGCCACCGATGAGAGCGCTATGTAGGTGTATCCAAACGGCTTACGTCGAGAAAAAGAAGCGATGATCTCGCTAACGATCGCCATGCCCGGAAGGATCATAATGTAAACGGCCGGATGCGAATAAAACCAAAAAAAGTGCTGGAACAGCACAGGGTCTCCTCCTAATGCCGGGTCGAAAATGCCGAGCCCCGTAGTCTTTTCGACCAAGAGCAATAGAAGGGTGATTGCCAGAACGGGCGTCGCGAGAACTTGAATAACTGCGGTTGCGTACATGCCCCACACGAAGAGCGGCAGCCGGCTCCAGTGCAGACCCTTCGCGCGCATCTTATGTACCGTGGTCACGAAATTAACTCCGGTTAGGATGGACGAAAAGCCAAGAATAAAAATACCCATCGCCATCCAAAGCACGGCGCCGCTCGCACGAGAGCTATATGGCGTATAAAACGTCCATCCTGTATCCACCGAGCCGGAGATAATCGCCACCAGCGAGAAAACCGCGCCGATGCACCAAATGTAGAGGCTAGCGAGATTCAATCGTGGAAATGCGACATCTTTTGCACCGATCATGATGGGCAGAAAAAAGTTCCCCAGGGCCGCCGGTATAGACGGAATGATGAACAGGAACACCATAATCGCCCCATGCAGCGTGAACGCTTGGTTGTATTGATCCGCGGTCATGAT
>SLQV01000098.1 GCA_007131285.1 Myxococcales bacterium | reverse complement strand
CCCGGCCCACCGGGACGCGCCCACCGTGCGCCCGCTCCCGGCCGCCGCCGGGCTCAATCTCTTCCTTCACCGTATTAAACGAACGTTGACGCTTCACGTTGAGCGCGGAAAGCCTGCGTACAAGGTCAGCACAACGGGAAGGACAATCGCCTTAAAGTCGCCCACGTAGGTGAGTGGCGGTTGGCATCTGCTTATGGCGCGCAATGGACCATGTGCGAACGCAAGCGCGTCTGTCACACTTCACCAACCCGGGTCAGCACAAAACGTTTGCCCGCCGCTCTCGGGAAGCGTGCTGGCAAGACAAACGAACGGCGCAATGCACTCTGTGTCCTGCGAACACGGGTAAGCACAAAAAAGAAGATTCGTTGCAAACCGCTCACACCGCATCCGGTCGAATGGTCCACAAGGAGACGAAGCGTCGGGATTGCACTCGTCGCCGAAGGCGGTGAGGGCTTCGCAGGTGCCGAAGAGGGGGGCGCATACGATCGCTGAGATTTCGGAATCGGGACGGACTTGGGCGACGCCGGCGACGGGGCGTGAGAAGACGCCGCCATCGATGCAGGTGCCATCGGCTTCCGCGATGGTCAGGCAGAGCGGGGACTCGGGCGTGACGCCGTCGTATTCACCAATGAGGTAGCTGCCGAAGGGACACTCGCCGTCTTCATCCGGGGCTGGGCAGGCCTGGAGCGATGGGCTGAGCGCTGGCGCCCGGAAGCAGACGCCGCGGAAGGGGTCGCAGCGCTCGTCCTCAGCGCAGTGGTCGGTCGTGAGGCACTCAACGCAGGTCGCCCGTGGCGCGTCGCAAAAGGGCAACTCAGCGCCACAGGGCGGATTGCAGGCCGGCGGTGCGGGTGCGTCGGGGTCATCCGGATTGGGCGGGGCCGGCGGAACTGGCAGCCCGGCGTTCTCCAGACAGAAGTTGTTCTGCCGCCCGAAACCTTCCGGACAGTCACCGCCCACGCAGCTCAAAAGCAGGCCCAGCAGCAGAATGAAAGAACGCACCATCGTGTCGAGTAACCCTAAGCCAGAGAAGCTTCTCACGCCCTCTAAAGCTCTTAGGCTAACACAAAGTCGCAAGCATGGGCCCCTGCGCATGACCGACGTCGCTTTCTTGCCTCCGAGGGTGCCAGTGCGCGACAACTTCGCAGGTTGCCCAAGACCGCTCGGTGAGCGGAACCGGACACCATGCGGCATGCGCTCTGGCACTGAGCGCTGCCGTCACCAGCAGTGCCACTGAGACAAGGGCATTCGCCCTGACGTTTCCGAATCTATACCGGAGAGTTCACCATGCCGCGTTTCGTACAAATCACACTCGTCATCGTCATCCTGCTCGCGCTTGGCTCTATCGATGGAGCCTGCTCCGGCAGCGGCTGCCCAGAAGGTCAGTCGGTGGCGCCAGACGGTCGCTGCATTAGCGTCGGAGACGACCTCGATCTGGGTGACGACAAAACGCTTTGCGCCACTCCCTGCACCGGGGCCACACCCATTTGTGATGCTGCCACACGCACGTGTCGTGCTTGCGCCCGCGATTCGGAGTGCAGCGAAGCCGACGCTAGCCGTTGCAGCACCGAGTCAGGCGCCTGCGTACCTTGCGTGCTCAACGCGGAATGCGCGCACCTTCCCGGTCTCGGCGTCTGCTCAGCGGGCACGTGCGTGGAATGCGATGGAGCTTCCGGCTCGGAACTTTGCGCCAGTGGTCTGTGCGATGAGACGACGCGCACGTGCGCCACCATCGCCCCTTCTTCGCGGTCAGCATGCGGTCGTTGCGTTCGCGACCAAGACTGCACGGTCAACCACCGCTGCGTGCCCATGAACTTTCAAGGCCAAGCCCGCCAAACAGGCTACTGCCTAAAGGAAGCCGCCGAAGGTTGCGAGCGGCCCTACGGCGTTCTTCTTTCGCGCACCACGATGGCCGGCGCACCCGCCGCGCTCTTCTGTGGCATCAACGAGGAAACCACCACGTGCGAAAGCCTGCAAGCCCTCTTGGACGACCAGGCTTGCCACGGGGGCACGCACCCGGAGTGCGGGGTTTCAACGCTCGATGATGGCATCTGCTCGACCGTCAACGGTTTTCCAAACCACTGCACGGTTCACTGCGAGACCTCCAAAGAGTGTCCAAGCACCCTTCCGTGCCGCCGCGGCTTATGCGGCGGCCCCGCCTTCTAATACGGTGAAGGAAGAGATTGAGCCCGGCGGCGGCCGGGAGAGGGCGCACGGTGGGCGGGTCCCGGTGGGCTGGGGCCCCAGCCTGCATGCGTGAGCGATTGAAGGCGCGCGGCGAACACAGCAGCGAACCCAGGGCTGTAGCGGCTCAACCTTAAACTGATGCGTATTAGTCCACTGAAGCATAGTCTAGGTCTGGCGGCTGACCGGATGCGTCGCTGAGGGCCCGCGGAGAGGGCCCCTCGGCGAAACGCCGAACCGGGTCCGAAGCGCCGTCCTCAGTCTCGCGCGAAGGGCGCACGCTCCCGGTCGCTCGAACGCATGCCGACCAGCACCCGCTTCCGCTCAGGCACGGCCGCTGGTCGATGCTGGCGGCGCTAACTTGGGCGCCACCGTCCTAAAATACATCAATAGCGGCAACGCGACCGTCGTGTCTGCCACCAGCGTAAGGCGTCTGAACGAAGGCGGTTAGTGCGCTCTCCGCGGGACCCGCACCGATGAGCCGCGCACCAAGGCAGAGCACGTTGGCGTTGTTGTGCGCCCGAGCCAGCTCCGCCGCCAGGGCGTGCTCACAGACCGCCGCGCGAACATCTCGATGACGGTTCGCCGTCATCGCCATACCTTGACCACTGCCACATACGAGCAGGCCAAACACATGGCGCTCCGCCGAAGCCCAGGCCGCGGCGACGCGCTCAGCCACGCGGTGCGCGTAGTCCGGGTAGTCGACGGACTCCGGCCCATGCACGCCCAAATCCTCGAATTTCACCGCAAGTGCACCCAGCGTTCCAATGAGCACCGGACGCAACGCGAGCCCGCCGTGGTCCATGCCGAGAATGCAGTGAGTCAACATATCTGGCCACCCCCGCGGCGGGACTCACCGGATTGAGGCATGTCACGGGACGCACCCAACGTACCACATCGTGCGGGGAGCCGCGCCCTCCCACGCGAATGACCAGAGACGCACCCGACCAGGCTAAGCATTGTGACGCTTCATGATGAGGGTCGCATTCGTGCCACCGAAACCGAAGGAGTTCGACATGCCCACCTTGAACGGGTGCTCTTGCGCCTTATTTGGCACGAGGTTAAACCCTTTCGCACTCTCCTCCGGGTCATCCAGGTTAATAGTTGGCGGCGCAACTCCGTCGCGCAGCGCGAGCAGCGTGAGCACCGCTTCCACGCCTCCTGCAGCGCCTAAAAGATGCCCCATCATGCTCTTTGTGCTGGAGACCACGAGGCCATCCGCTACCCGTGAACCGAACACCGCGCGCAGGGCTGCGAGTTCCTGGACGTCACCGGCGGGGGTGGAGGTCGCGTGTGCGTTAACGTAATCGACGTTCGACGCGTTGAGCTGACCATCTGCAAGCGCCTGCCGCATCGCGCGTGCGGCGCCTTCACCCTCGGGTGCGGGCTGGGTCAAGTGGTAAGCATCGGACGTAGCCCCATAGCCGATTACTTCTCCAAGAATCTCGGCGCCGCGACGCTGAGCGGTGTCGAGCGCCTCTAGAATCATCAAGCCCGCGCCCTCGGCGATAACGAAGCCATCGCGGCCGCGGTCGAAGGGGCGCGAAGCGAGCTTTGGCGCATCGTTGCGCGTCGACAGCGCCTTCATTGCCGAAAACCCACCTACACCTAGACCGGTTACCGCCGCTTCGCTTCCGCCCGCCACCGCTGCGTCTACCTCACCGCGCGCAATCGAGCGGTAGGCTTCACCAATAGCGTGAGCGCCCGAAGAACAGGCGCTGGTCGTCGTAAAGTTTGGGCCGCGAAAGCCAAAGCGCATCGATACTTGGCCCGGCGCCATATTCGCGATGACAGAGGGGATGAAGTACGGCGTGATGCGCCGAGGCCCTTTGGTGAAAAGGGTGTTCGCACTTGCTTCGAGTAGCTCGAGTCCGCACATGCCGACGCCGATATACGTGCCGACACGGTCTTTATCGATGGGCGCATCAGCTAGCCCCGCGGCGCTCACCGCTTCGTCCGCAGCCGCAATGGCAAGATGCACAAAGCGCGCGCCTTCACGCAGCCGCTTTTTCTCTATATAGCGCTCGGCATCAAAGTCACTACACTCACCCGCGAGCCGCGAGGCGAAGTTCGCCGCATCGAAGCCGGTGATCGTGCCGATGCCGCTGCGCCCTGCAACGACGTTGGACCACGTCTCGTCGACAGAAACACCGCAGGGTGTCACCGCACCCAAGCCTGTTACCACTACGCGTCGCATGAACTCTCTCCTGGGGTGCTCACCGAAACCGCGAGGCCGGAACGACCCGATACCAGGCGATCTATGCTTCGACCCACTCGGGGGCCAGTAGCCGCCAAACGCAACCGTTAGAACGGCCCGTCTACCGTTCCAAGCGGCGCAACCGCGTCAAATGTTCGGCCACGCGCTTAACATCGGTAGCCGGCACAGCACCGAGCCGGCCTACCTCAAAGGTTTAGGCCGCTTTTGCCGCAGTGATATACTTCACTGCGTCGCCAACGGTACGAATCTTTTCCGTGTCTTCGTCGGGAATGTCGATCTCAAACTGCTCTTCGAAGGCCAACACAAGCTCGACAATCGCGAGCGAGTCAGCTCCTAGGTCATCAATAAACGAAGAACCCTCAGAAACATTAGCTTTATCTACGTCGAGCTGCTGCGACACGATCTCAGTAACTTTGTTCGCGATATCCATCTACTTCCTCCACAAGCGCCGGAGCGCCATGTTTAGCACAGCACAATCCGGCACGTTACATATACATGCCGCCGTTAACCCTCAATACCTGACCCGTTACATAGCCAGCCTCTTCGCTAGCCAAATACAGCGCCGCACTGGCCACTTCTTCAGGACGCCCAACTCGGCCGAGCGGCGTGGACTGAATCACTGCTTGGCGTGCCGCTTCCGGCAATTCCGCGGTCATATCTGTCTCGATATAGCCCGGCGCGATAGCGTTAACAGTGATGCCTCGAGAGGCGTACTCCCGAGCAAGGCTTTTCGTCATGCCAATCAGACCTGCCTTGGTCGCGCTGTAAACCGCTTGGCCCACGTTGCCTGACTCACCGATCACGCTGGCGAGGTTGATAATTCGGCCGCTCTTCTTACGCATCATTGCGCGAATGACGGATTTGCTCACCCAAAGGGCGCCACCGAGATTAACGGCCATGCTCTCGTCGAACTCGCCTTGGTTGACGCGCATCAACAGTTGGTCTCGTGCGACCCCCGCATTATTGACCGCGATATCGATAGCCCCGTGCGTCTTGATGAGCGCACCGATAGCTGCATCGATCGCGGCAGCGTCGCCTACATCAAAGTGAGAAATCTCTGCGTGTCCGCCTGCCGCACGAATCGCCTCAGCGGTCTGCCGCGCGGCAGCTTCACCTGCGCGGTAGTTGACGATAACATGTGCCCCTGCACTCCCGAGTGCGACCGAGATGGCTCGGCCAAGGCCTCTAGAACCTCCAGTTACAAGCGCGATTTTTCCGTCTAACCTAAACATTCGAGTTGCCTCGCCCTATCTTTTCGGCGGTTCGCCTGAGACCGCTTCGCATACCTATATTGTGACTCAAAGACGGTCACAGGCACCCTACGGGCCCGCTGCGCTTCGGGGCGTGGGCTTAGGCAGATGCCACCGCACAACGCAACTCCCCCAAGCAATCCCCGCTCCCAACGCACACAGCACCAGCTTAGATCCCGGCTCCAAACTGCCGTGCTGGTAGGCCTCATCAAGCGCTAGCGGTATCGATGCGCTCGACGTGTTGCCGTACCGCGCAATGTTCCGAAAAAACCGCTCAAAGGGAATGCCGGAGCGCTGCGCAACCGCCTCAAGGATGCGTTCGTTGGCTTGGTGAGCCACCACCCAGTCAACCTCGGCCGCCTTTAGCTGCTGCGCGTCTATGGCAGACAAACACGCGCTTGCAAGCTCCTTGACCGCGACGCGGAACACATCTTGTCCCTCCATCCGCACGTAATGTTCGCGTTCCGCTAGCGATGCCTCAGACGCTGGTCTTTCACTGCCACCTGCGGGAATCGTGAGCAGATGACTCATGGAACCTTGGCAGTGCAGATGCACGCCGCTGATACCTGGTGGCTGCTCCTCAGCCCCAGGACCCAGCACCACAGCGCCCGCGCCATCACCGAAAAGCACGCAGGTTGTGCGATCCTGCCAGTCGACAAAACGCGAAAGCACCTCGACACCGATTACCAGCACGTGGCGACACTGGCCCTGGCCGATGAGAGCATTGCCCAGACCGAGACCATAAACGAAGCCCGCGCAGGCCGCTGCGAGATCGAAAGCACCACAGCGATTCGTCACACCCAACTTGCGCTGCACGATCGCGGCCGTCGCGGGAAGCGGGCGATCGCCTGTGACGGTCGCCACGACGATCATATCGATATCGTTCGGTTTGAGGCCTGCTACTTCTAGCGCGCGTTTCGCGGCGGCCGTCGCTAGATCGCTTGCCACTTCGCCGGGCGCTGCAATCCGGCGCTCGCCAATCCCGGTCCGTTCACGGATCCAGGCGTCCGACGTTTCGATAGTACGCGACAGCTCCGCGTTATCTACGCGGCGATCGGGCGCGTACGAACCGACACCGATGACTTGTGCAGCTAGCATGAGGTCACCTTTCTAGCGACACGCTTTGTTGCTCGGCTGCCTCCGGCTTGGCTGGATTGGTCCATCGGTCTAGCTTCTCAGGCGCGGTGCCTAGCCCTCAGCGACGAGGGCAGAACGAGACGCCATCGGACAGCCACCTTCCACGGAATGCCTGAATGTGATGGCCTTTAATTCAGCCCTCGCTACCCGCGTCTTCGGCTGCCCCATTACCGGAAGCATCAACGCCCGGACCCCCCAAACCCGAATCGCTCTTTACGGCGATGAGCTGGCGTCCACGGTAGAAACCGCAAGCACCGCATACGCGGTGACGCAGCTTAACGGCGCCGCAGTTCAAACAGGTATCGAGCGTCGGCAACTCCATCTTGTCATGATGGGCACGGCGCATATCCCGCTTCGCACGGGTAGTTCTTCTCTTTGGGACTGCCACAATCTTCTCCGCAACTTATTGAGGGACCCTCGCTTCGCGAGCCCCCCCCTTCTTACACCCATCAGCCGCTTGCTCCTGATAAGCTCAGCGTTTTTTTCTTGCCCGTGATTTCGAAGCGTCTGCCCGAGTCAGCGCCTAGTTTTTCAGATCGTCTTCAGTGTCCTCTTCCGAGACCGAACAACCTGAATCCGACGCGATTGCCCCCCCGATCGGCCCTAGTGCCGCTGCCAGCGGCGACCAGGTCCCGTCAGCAGGTGCCGCACTTGCCACGACGCGACCTTCCGGCGGCAGCTCCTCGGCGGGGCTTGCGCAACCGTCGCCTGCGGGCGTGAGGCGTACGCCATCCTCGGCGAAGTTGCAACTGAGCTGAACCGGCAAAGCTAAGAGCACCTCCTCGCGGAAGAAATCATCCAAACCGACGCTGTGTGCTTCGAACGCCCACGCCTCCGCAAAGTCCGTTGACTCTTCGTCGATCTCGGCAGCATCCATCCATGTGCCGCGGCGCTCGAAATCAAGGTCGATAGCGAGGGTCTCATCGCAAAACGCGCAGTGCCCGGTAAGGCGCAAACGGATGTGCACTTTGCCGCGGACGTGCTGATCTGCTCGAAACAGCGAAGCGGTGATGGAAGGTGCCACCTCCGGTTCTACGCGCACCTGCGCCACCGACAACGCATCGTCGACCCATGCCGGCTCCGGTGCAAAGTGAAATTCTTGCGGAACCTGCGTGAGACGGTCTTTTCGAACGCTCAGAGTCGCCATTGCCGCGCGAGACTAGCACTGCAGACTAATCGGTGCCTCCCCGCGGCACAGGTCTCAATATGCACGGCTCCTGAAGGCCTCACCCGCGCCACGATTCTCGATGCGCAAGCTGCCACGCATCAGCTTAAACGCGGGTGAGTCCCTGGGCGACCTGATTAACCCAGCGCTTTCGCGGAGGCAGTCAGGCGTCAGAAGCCTATCGAAGGTGCGAGCGCTTGCGGATACACAGCAAGGCGGCCTGCGTACTATGGTGTTGGCATGGCCCAATCCTCCTCGTCCTGCGACTTCGAACTTAACTACATCGGAGGTAAGTTTGTGGCGCCGATCACGCCCGATGCCGAGCTGCGCCGGGAGAACCCCGCCGATCTGGAAGCGACACCCGTTGTCATCGCAACATCGACGGCAGCTGTGGCCATCGCGGTCGAGGCTGCGCGCAAGGCAGTGGGTAGCTGGCGCCGCACGCCCCGCGTGGCGCGTGCCGCGGCGCTACGGCGCTACGGAGCAGCGGTCACAGCGCACGTTCAAGACCTGGCGCGTGCGATTCAAGCCGATGTGGGCAAAGCGCACTGGGACGCTTTGACCGAAGCCCGCGCCGTCGCGAGCAAGTTGGAGCTCGCTGTCGGCCCAGGCTCAGCGCTTACCGAGGCGGTGCGCTCCGAACAGGTTAGCGGCGGCTACCGCTATCTGCCGTTGGGCGTGGTCGGGGTCATCGGCCCCTTCAACTTTCCCGCCCACTTGCCCAACGGGCAGTTTCTTCCGGCGATCCTCGAGGGCAACACCGTCGTCGTGAAGGTGAGCGAAGCGGCACCACGCACAGCCGAGCTCCTGGCGCGCTGCATGGACGCCGCGGGCCTTCCCCCTGGCGTCTTTAATCTCGTCTACGGCGCGGCGGATGTCGGCGAGGCTCTGGTCGCCAACCCTGAAGTGGATGGCCTCTTCTTCACGGGCTCGCCCAAGGTCGGTCGCGCCATCGAGCGAAGCAGCCTGGATCTGGCACCCGGCCGACTCGTCGCCCTCGAACTTGGCGGCAAAAATGCCTCACTCCTGCTGCCCGACGCCCCACTCGCCCCCGCCCTCCGCGCCTGCGCGTTTGCGGCGTATGTCAGCGCCGGCCAGCGTTGCACCGCGACCTCCCGGGTCTACGTCCCCCGCGCACGTTTGCCCGAAGCCGCCGCCATGCTCTGCACCGTCGCAAGCGCCATCAAGCTAGGCCACCCCGGCGACAGCGACGTCTTCGCGGGCCCTCTGTCCCTGCGCGGAACACGAGACACCTACCTCGCGGCCATCACACAAGCGGATGCTCAACTCACCCGCCACACTTCGGGAACGGCGCATCCCCTAGCGGCCACGGGCTACTTCGTGCCCCCCGCGGTGTACAGCGCGCCGACGTGCGACACCGACGTCCCCGGCTTCACGGACGTGGAACTCTTCGGCCCGTGCATCACCCTTTTTCCCTACGACGACGTGGAAGAAGCCATCGCGGCCATCAACCGCTCGCGTTACGGCTTAGCCGCCGCCATCTTCGGCGGTGACGAAGCCAGGTTCTACGACCTTGCCGCCGAACTTCGCTGCGGCCTTGTGCACTGGAACCGCTCAACAGCCGGCGCAAGTGGCGCCCTTCCCTTCGGCGGCGTTGGAGACAGCGGCAACTTCCGCCCCGCCGGCATTTTCGCCGGTCTCCAGTGCGTCTTCCCCCAGACCTGGCTCGGCAGCGCCGAACCCGCTTCCGACCAAGGCTGGCCCGGCTTCCCCTAAGCCCGATGCCGCACCCCCGGGCCGCTCGGGACAGTGCCTTGGCAGATGCAACGCTTTAGGCGAAAGGCGCGCCGCAGGACTACGTCGGAAGCAAGCCTTGGGCGAACACCTAAGGCAATTTAGACCGTCTGTTAGGCAGGCATGGCGGTGCGGGGTCCAGCGCCTCAAGTAGCGCCGCAAGAAGCTCGGTGCGCGGCGTGGGAACGCCGCAGCGCTTTCCCGCACGCACGAGCGCGCCTTGGAGCGCGTCCCATTCAAGCGGGCGCTGATACCGACGGTCCTGAAGCATCGACGGCACGATGCGCTCAAAACGCTGCTCGGTCGCACGAATCGTCTTCGCCGCGGCATCCGCGGGAAATCCCACCCCGTCTGCTGTGCCGACAGCAACAACCTCCTCCATCAACGCTACGATCTCCGCGCGCAGCCGCGGGCGGCGGAGCGCGTCGCCTGCGCAGAGGTCTGTCAGCGCGCACACGCCATTGAAGGGCACGTTCCAGAGCAGCTTGTGCCACAGCATCTCCCTGGCACGCGCGGACAGTACCGTCTGAATGCCTGATTGCTCTAGCGCACTCTTGAGCCCGGCAAGCCGCGCATTGTCGGTCTCCGCCCAGGGCGCGAGGTCCATCGACATGAAGCCAAGCATGGTGACGCGCTCAGCTTTGTCCCGCTCTGCCGCAACGCGCGTCACCGCGGCAATGACGCGCTCAGAACCGAAATACTGCTCCAGCACGGCCTCGGACTCGATGCCATTAAGCATCGACACGGCGCAGCCTTTGGGCACACGCTCCGCCAGTGGCTTGAGCAGCTCGCCCCTGAGTGCCGGCGCCTTCACGGCGAAGAGCAGGTAATCGAAATCCGGGGTCACCTCCGCAGGGTCTCCGAAGATGTCGTCAAAGCGCGCTGACTGTTCCTCCCCATCAAGCGAGATGGTCAGACCCTCAGCGCGCAGTCGCGCGACGTGCCGCGACCTCACCAGCAGCCCCACGTGGCACACCGTGCTCAGCTTCACCGCCAGCACGGCCCCAACAGCCCCCGCGCCCACCACAAGCACGCGGACATGCCCCTTATGACCGTCCCGCTGTGATGTGCTCAGATGCGTTTCGTTCATAGTGTAGGCCTCAAAGGGAGCTCAGGCTGTGGCTTGCTTAGTGAGTGGAGGGTTCGTCGGTGCCCTCTGCTGGCGTCTCGGTGGGCGCGCCCGCTGCAGCCGGGTCATCTTCGGCGGACGCTGGCGGCGCGGGGGGCTTTTTGAGGGCGCGGAGGCGGCCTAGAGACTTGCCGGCGGCGCTGACCACTTCGACGTCGCCGTGGAGGCGCACGTCGTCGCTGATGCGTTTGGCGTCACCGACCACCACTACGGTAGCCGTCTCCGGCTTGATGTAGGCTTGGGCGGCGCGCTGGGCGGCTACGGCGTCCACTTCGAGGATGCCCTTGTTGTATTGTTCCCAGTAGTCGTCGGGTAGGCCGAAGATGCGCAGTTCGCCCACCAGGCCCGCGAGCTGACCGGCGGTCTCGATCTTGAGCGGGAACTTGTCGGTCAGGTAACGGGCAGCGTCCGCCAGTTCTTCGGGCGGCACGGTCTCGTTGCGAATCAGATCCAGGTGCTCGAAGAAGCCTTCAAGTGCTTCGCCGGTGACTTCCGTACGTACCGCGGCGGAGGCGATGAAGGGCGCGACATCGACGCGCTCGCCCAAGCTCGAATAGGCCCCGTAGGTCAGCGAGCGCTTCTCCCGCAGGTCCATAAAGAGACGGGACGCTGCGGAGCCGCCTAGCACCTGATTGGCCACCGCTAGAGGGATGAAGTTCTCGTCTTTGCGCTTGAGGGCGAGATTGCCGATCGCGATGATCGATTGCACGGAACCCGGTCGGTCGACGAGCAGGATTCGCCTCGCCTTAGATGCCTTGGGTAGCGTCGCCGGGACAGGCTTAACCGCCCGTTGCTCCCAGGCACCGAAGGCGGTTTCTGCTTCTGCAAAGACTTTTTCCGGGTCCACCGCGCCGGCCACTACCAGCGTCGCGTTGTTCGGTCGGACGTAAGTGTCGTGCCAGCGCGCGACCTCTTGCCGCTTAAGCCTGTCGAGCGTCCGCGTCTCTACGTCGATATTCGCGTAGGGATGATTGGCGTAGAGCGCTTTGTAGAGCGTGCGATACGCCAGGAAGTTGGGGTTGGCCGCCTTGAGCGAGAGACGATTGCGCTCGCGGCGCACCAGCTTGTCGAGTTCCTCGCCGGGGAAAGTCGGCTTGAGGGCCGGCTCCACCATCAGCGAAAACAAGCGCGAGAAGTGCGTAGACAGCCCGACGGCCGCTACGTAAAGGTTGTCCGAGTCCGAGTGGATCTTGAGCGAGGCTCCCAGGCTTTCGAAGGCTTCCGCGAGCTCGGCGCCGGAGAAGTTCTCCGTGCCCTCGTTCATGAGCGACGCAGTAAGCGCGCTCAGCCCCACCGTCTTGCCATCGGTCTGGCGTCCGGAAAAGACCACCAGGTCGAGGTAGACAACCGGCAACTCATTCATCTGCAGCACGTTGACCTCAAGGCCGTTGCTCAGTGCCTTGCGGTGAATCGTCGGCAGCGAAAAGGTACTCGGTGGGCCGGATTTCGGGGGCTTGGTTGGGAAGGCCTGGGGTGTCTTTTCGACCTCGTCCCCCTCAAAACTCGTCTGCGTAGCGGCATCACGCTGGGCGCCGCCGCAGCCCACCCCAATGCTGGCAGTCGCGACAACAAGCGCCGCCGCGCCAAGAGGTAGCGCGCCGAAGAGACGGCCCAGACGGTGAGTGTGCCTCGTGCAGCGCGTGGGATCTTCGAGGCAGCCGCTGGGCAGCCGCTGGCCCCTCCCGAAACGCGCATGTGTTGGTGCATGCGTCATACTCACTGACCCTTCTCCTTCGTGCTGCTGGGCTGCGCTGCGCTTGCTTTCGCGCCGCCGGGGCTTGATTTAGCGCGGCCCGCCGTCTGGACCTCGAGGACGGTGCGGCTTGTGGGCACCAGGTAGCGCTTGGCGACGCGTTCGATATCTTCGCGGGTGACGGCGAGGTATTTGTCGAGGTCGCTGCGCAATGCGCGGGCATCCTCCCGATAGAGTTCGTATTCCGCGAGCCGCATGGCGCGACCCATATTGGTCTCGATGCCGAAGACGAAGGCTGAGCGCGCACGGTTCTTGGCCTTTTTGACCTCCGCATCCGTGACTCCACCTTCCAGAAGCTCTGCGAGCAAGGCGTCGATGCCCTCAAGCACTTTGCTCGAGCTCTTACCACTGCTCGCGATGGCCCAGAAGGAGAAAAGGTCCGGGCCGCGACGGTCGTCGGTGGATACGGAGACCTGCTGGGCGATTTCCTGGTTGCGCACCAGAGCTTGGTAGGCGCGGGAGGCCTTGCCATCACCCAAGATAAGCGAGAGCAGTTCGAGGGCGTAGTGGTCCGCTTCGTCCGAAGGCGGAATGGGGTAGGCCACGTGCACCGCGGGCAGTTGCGCCAACGGGTCTACCATCGATTCCCGCACCTCCTGCTTGGGGAGGTCGCGCTTCGGCGGGTTGTACTCCGGCACAGGGCGCGAGGGGATGCCCTCGAAGAAACGCTTAACCCACTTCATCGCTTCGCCAGCGTCGAAGTCGCCGGCAATAGACAGCACCGCATTATTGGGAGCGTAGTAGGCGTCGAAGAAGGCCTGCACATCCGCGAGACCTGCCCGCTCAAGGTCCGCCATATCGCCGATGGTCGAATGGGCGTATGGCCAGTAGTCGCCGTAGGCGAGTTCGTTGATGCGCAGCATCGATTGCGCGTAGGGCTGGTTGTCGTAGCTCTGGCGCCGCTCTTCCATCACCGTTTGCCGCTGATTCTCGAAGTTCTCCGCGCTGATATCTAGGGAACGCATGCGGTCGGCCTCTAGCCAGAGGCCCAAAGCGAGCTCCCGCGCAGGCAGCGTCGCGTAGTAGTTGGTGCGGTCGGCGCTGGT
>SLQV01000161.1 GCA_007131285.1 Myxococcales bacterium | reverse complement strand
TCGGCCACGATGGTTCGAAGTCTATCCACATGCACGATGTGGTAGAGCTTCGGCTGTGCAGGCCCGGTCATGCGGAGCTGGCCTCTGTCTCGCCCTGACCCTTGTCACGTAGGGTCGCGGCCTCCTCTGCGGTTTCGAGCGGAGCCTCGCGCACAGCCAGCTTGCCGGTGGCATGCCGTCTACTAGGCGCGTATGCGGCCTTTTCGCTCATGTTGACGGTCATGGAGCAACTCGCCTGCCGGTCGCACGCATCGCTAAGCAAAGCGCCGCGGTAACTTGAGGCATGTATGCGACTCGGCGTTTCTGCCTACCGGTTGCGCCGGATGATCCTCCCTGGGAACGTCCCAGGTGTCTTGATGCATGTTCCGCAAAATGCTATGTTCCACATAGTGCGGAACAGAAGGAAAGCCGGAACGATGAGCGCCCGGGCGGCCGGTGATGTGATCCGCAAGCGGCTCCCACGTGGTTGGTCCGCAGAGCTCAAGCCGGGGGCGGGTAACGAGAGCAGCCTGCTCACGCTTCGGGGTACTGGCGGCCGGGGGGCGAGGCTCAATGTCGTCTCGCGCTCGCAAGTTGGGCCAAAGGACGTGTCGCGCCTAGTGAGCCAAGCCAAAGATGTGAGCCGCACGCTGCTCGTGGCTCCGTTTCTGGGCGCGCGAACGCGCGAGCTTCTGGCAGGTGCCGGGGTCAGCTACATCGACGCCACGGGCAACATCCGCCTCACCGTCAGCGAGCCCGCCGTCTTCATCGAAGCGCGTGGCGCTGAACGAGACCCCGACCGCAAACCTCGCGCGCTCAGAAGCCTGAAGGGTGCCGCGGCTGGTCGCGTTGTGCGCGCACTCTGCGACTTCATGCCGCCCTATGGCGTACGCACGCTCGCCGAAGCCTCATCCACGCCACTCGGCACTGTCTCGCGTGTGGTCAGCTTGCTTGAAGAAGAAGCGCTCCTCACCCGCGACGCCAAGAAGGTCATCACGGCCGTCGACTGGCCAGCGCTCCTCACCCGCTGGGTGGGTGACTACAGCGTCACCGGGTCCAACATGATGAGCGCCTACCTCGAACCGAGGGGGCTTTCCGCACTCGGTGCCAAGCTTGCGAAGCTCGGTAGGTATGCGGTGACGGGCAGCCTCGCGGGGCCTGCCATCGCACCCGCGCGGCTCGCGATGCTCTACGTGGAGGATGTCGAGCGCGCCGCTGAAGTGCTCGAACTTGTGGCGACGGAAGCCGGCGCCAACGTGTGGCTGCTCGAACCTTACGACCCCGTTGTCTTCGAGCGCACCCAAACGTTAACCCTCGCGCCCGAGAAACGCTCCGTCACCGCCGCCGCACCCACTCAGGTCGTCGCAGACCTCCTGACCAGCCCCGGCCGAGGCCCCCAAGAAGCCGAAGCCCTCATCGAAAAGATGAAAGGAACAGAAGATGCCTGGCGCAAACGTCCCTGAGCCCGAATACGTCGCCGCGCGGCGCGTGCTGCTCGATGCGTACGAGGCCCTCGGCGTACACCGGAAGGCGGTCGTGCTTGTCGGCGCACAGGCCATCTACTTGCACGTGGGCGAAGGAGACCTCGCGGTCAGCCCCTACACCACCGACGGCGACCTCGCCCTCGATCCTCGAGAGCTCGAGGACAATCCGGAGCTCAACGCCACGCTTGAGGCCGCGGGCTTCGAGCTTACCATCCGCCCTGGCACCTGGACCATGACCGACGTCCACATCGATTTCATGGTACCCACTTCGCTCGGGGGCGGCGGCCGACGCGGTGCCCGCCTTGGTGTTCATGGCACCGAGTTCGCGCGTAAGGCGACCGGCCTCGAAGCGGCGGTCGTTGACTACACGCTTGTCCGCGTAGGAGCGCTCGACCCAGCCGATACTCGAATGTTTGATGTGCGCGTCGCAGGTGTCGCCGCGTTACTCGTCGCCAAGCTCCACAAGATTGACGAGCGCAAAGACACCCCAGACCGCCTGCAGGACAAGGACGGACTCGACGTGCTGCGCTTGCTTCGCTTTGCTGAAACGGCGCACCTTGCGGGCACGCTGGTGGCGCTTGCTGAGCACGCCATTGCCAGAGACGTCACGCGACAGGCGCGAGGGTTTCTCCAAGAGCACTTCAGTCATCGCGAAGGTATCGGCGCGCAGATGGCGGTTCGCGCCAGCATCGGCCTCGAGGATAGCGCTGCTATCGCCATCTCCTGCGAAGCCCTAGCGCGACGCCTTCTCACAGCCTGGACATGAAACGCGAGCCCCTCCGTGGCAGGAACCGTTTCTCGTCCGTGCAACGGCTCGCCCCGTAGAAGCCCGCATCTTCGAGAGCCTGTGTGGGAGGCGCTGGTCACTACGTAGCTGACCAAAACATGCATCGCACGCGTCAAGGAACACGGCGGGGCAAGGCAATAATGAGCCGTGCTGTTGTCCGAAACGGCCCTGTTGTCCGCGTCATGCAACAAGCTCCTATGGGGCAACAGTGTCGAAACGAAGCAGCCCACGCGAACCTATCGGAACGGTCCCGAGAGGGTATTGGCGGGTCGCAACGGCGCGCCACGACGTAAGAAGCGCTCTTCAGAATGCCCCTCCGAGCGGTGATGCCAGCGAAGCTCGCGGATGGTGCCACACCCCCGGCGCGCTCCTCAGGACGCCCGAAAGTAACGAGCGCAAGTATTGCACCGCCCTTCCGTATTGAAAATTCGAGGGCGCGGCTGTGCAAAGTGCGAACGCTGCGGCGAATAGCGAATATTATCACCGCGCCAGTTGCGGTGAATATCTTGTATTTCCCACGCAAGGGCGCATAATCTCCGCATGGAAGGCGGTGATTGCACATATATTTGGCAGACCGGCGACTGGCCTAGGTGGCGCTTTGACTTGGCGCTGCTGGCGCGGCCTTTGGCGGAGGTGAGCCGGGCGCAAGGGCGACTCGCGGGCCGTTTGGCGGACGTGGGTATGACGCTCCGTGGTCAAGCGAGCCTGGTGACGCTGACCCAAGACGTGGTCAAGACCAGCGAAATCGAGGGGCATAGCCTTGATGTTGAATCCGTACGGTCGTCGATTGCACGCCGGCTGGGTATCGACATCGGAGCCCTTGCCCCGGTGGACAGACATATCGAGGGGGTGGTCGAGATGGTCCTCGATGCCACCGAGAACGCTCATGCGCCGCTATCCCGCGAGCGGCTGTTTGCGTGGCACGCCGCACTATTCCCCACGGGCTACTCCGGGCTCAGCCGGCTGAATATCGGCACTTGGCGCGACGATGCGTGCGGCCCGATGCAGGTAGTTTCTGGACCACTTGGCCGCGAGCGCGTGCACTATGAAGCCCCACCCGCGCATCGTCTTGAGAACGAGACCAGCAGCTTCTTGGAGTGGGTGAATGGCGCTGAGAGCGAACCTGCGCTGATCAAGGCAGGCCTTGGCCATCTTTGGTTCGTCACGCTGCACCCGTTTGACGACGGAAATGGTCGCATGGCCCGAGCTATCGGCGACTTGCTGCTGGGACGGGCCGACGGCAGTCCGCAGCGCTTCTACAGCATGTCGGCTCAGATACAAGAGAGCGCAAGGCCTACTACGATGTCCTGGAGCACACCCAGCGGCGGACGATGGACGTGACCGAGTGGCTCACGTGGTTCCTCGATGCGCTGAACCGCGCCGTCGGTGATGCACACGCC
>SLQV01000148.1 GCA_007131285.1 Myxococcales bacterium | reverse complement strand
GGGGCTTGAAGACCATCGCGGACTTGCCGGGAGGCTGAATTAACGCCCTAAGCTTCTGCCCCGCTTCCAGTTTGCCAGAGAGCTCTCGAACGAAAGGGTTCCAAGCGGCGTAGGATTCCGTATGCGCAAGCACGCGCCATACCGCATCTGCGTCTGCAAGGATATCGATGTGAGTCTTGATGTGCATGCCGCGCCTCCGCGTGTTGGCAGGCACGTAGCACGGCTGTCGGTGCGTGAGCACCCGTCTGACAGTACGCTATGTGTGCCCACAAGCGAGCTATGCCTGTCTGGCTAAAGGCACGGCGCGGCCTGGCGGACTCGGTCAAACTCGAGGCGGACGCGCACGGCCCCCCGGCTTGCACTGTGCGCGCCCGTTTCAAGCGCGGCGGCGGGGCCTGGGAGCTCTGGGCTCGTCGCCGGAAGGCTTGGTGTAGTTCTGCCTGTTGTTGGCTTGTTTATTCGTGGAAGGCAGTGTGCTTTGCAGGGGCATGGCGGCCTGTGAAACACGCGCCTGCGCGTCGGCTATAAGCTCGGCGGCGAGAGCCTCGGTTGTTGCGGTAACGTTAATGCCCCCGAGCATTCGTGCGATTTCGCGCTGGCGCTCGACGCGGTCCAGATGGCGCGCGTGGCTGTGTGTCCGTGTGCCCTCGCTAGTCTTGGCTACGTGAATATGGGTGGTGCCGTAGGCGGCAATTTGTGGCAGATGCGTAATGCAGAGTACCTGCTGATGGGTGCCAAGTGCACTGAGTTTGGTCCCGATAACCTCACCCACTGCGCCGCCTACGCCTGCGTCCACCTCGTCAAACACGTAGAGTGTGCGCGGCGCAGTCTCGGCGAGCGCGCACTTAATAGCGAGAAGTGAGCGCGAAAGCTCGCCGCCGCTCGCGACGCTATGCAGTGGCCGTAGCGCTTCGCCGCGGTTCGGGGCGATGAGAAAAGCTACGTCGTCCAAGCCAAAAGGTCCGGGTAAGGGCTGCGCGCTGGTTGCGGCTAGCGCCCGCTGGTTCTCGTCAAGTGGACTGGACACCATGCTGCCGTTCTGTGCGGATTCCGTTAACATGTCCTCGGCACCAGCACGCTCTTGGCGCAGACTTGCCTCGTGCAGGGCGGAATGGCCAGCGGAACCGCTTGCCAGACGTGCGGCGACATCAACGACGACGCGGGCTTCGCCCATGCCCAGATCGTGCAAGAGTGCAGAGATACGCGTCGACAGATGGGCAGCCGCTTGAGTACGTCGGACCGAGAGCAGCTTGCCAAGCCGAAGCACCTCGCTTTGCACCTGCTTGAGTTCCACTCGCACTTCGCCCGTGGTCGATTCGGCGGATTCGAGCTCGCCAAGCTCAGTGCGCGCGGCCTCGGCAAACGCGCGAATGGAATCGAGGTCGGGGCCATACTTGCGCTTCAGCTTGACCAGCCGGTCCACTAGCGCAGAAAGAGCCTCGGCCCGCGGGACGTCTACCGTGACTGCATCGGCGTAGCGGCTCAGTTCACGACCAGCCTCCTCAATGCCTAGTACGTGACTGTTGAAGGTCTCTGCGATGAGGGCGAGGCTGCCATCGACACGTGCAAGCTCACTTAAGGTGCGTTCGACGCGCCGCAGTCCATCGACAAGGGCGTCTTCGGCATCGATGAGCGCCGTGGCTGCACCACCGGCCTCCCGGGCAAGTCGCTCGCCGTGGCGTTCCCGTGCCACCTCCTGGAAAAGGCGCTCCTCGTCATCGACTTCGCTCAGCAGCGCCTCGATTTCATCTAACTGAAAGCGCAAAAAATCCGATTGGCGTTCGCGTTCGTCCGCTGAGTGTACGAGGGATTCAAGCGTAGTCTTGAGGCGGATCCAGCGCTGGTAAGCATCCCGATAAGACGCGAGCACGTCGTCGGCTTTTGCAAAGGCGTCTAGGTAGTGTCGGTGCGCTTGAGGCTGGGCCAACATATGATGCTCATGCTGGGAGGCGATGTCCGCGAGCAACGCTGCCGCTTGTGCGAGCGTTGCCCGCGGTACCTGACGGCCATTAATGTAAGCACGTGAGCGTCCGCCGTCGGTGACGACCCGGCGTAGCGTCAAGGCGTCATCTTCGTCGATCAGATCGCGCTCTTCGAGTTCGGTGCGCAGACTTTCTGGGCATGAATGTAGGTCGAAAGATGCCTCGACCTCCGCGGCGGCCGCGCCCTGGCGTACGTGTTCCGCATGGCTCTTGCCGCCAAAGACCAGCTCTAGCGCATCGATAAGCATCGATTTGCCCGCGCCAGTTTCACCGGTAACAACCGTGAGTCCCGGCCCAAGTTCGAGTTCTAGGTGTTCGATGAGCGCGAGATGACGAATACGAAGACAGCGCAGCACGCCTGAACGCTAGCGCAGTGGTTGCGGCGGATCCAGCGCGTTGCCGAGCGGTGCATGCGGCCCCGCTTTGGCATGCAGTTCCGGCATTGCGGCGCTACACTCGGCGCTGCTCATGCGAAACGTCAAGGTGTTCCCAAAGTCCGAAAGCTTGCGCACTGGCGCCGGCCTGCGCCGCGGCTTTCTCGATTTTTTTCATGGGGAGGGTCACCGCATTGTGCCTTCGGGCAGCCTCGTGCCCGCGAACGACCCAACGCTCATGTTCGTCAACGCTGGTATGGCGCCCTTCAAGGATGTGTTCATCGGACGCGCCGCAGCACCCGCCTCGCGCGCAACCAGCGCGCAGAAGTGCATACGCATCAGTGGCAAGCATAACGACCTTGAGAATGTGGGCGTCACCGCGCGTCATCACACCTTCTTCGAGATGCTAGGCAACTTTTCCTTCGGCGACTACTTCAAGGAGCAGGCTATCGAGCTCGCTTGGAAGTTTGTCACCGAAACCCTCGGGCTGCCCGAGTCTCACCTTGTGGTGACTGTGTTTGGCGGTGAGAACGGTCTAGCTGCTGATGACGAGGCGGCGGCCCTCTGGAAGCGCATCGCGGGTCTAAAGGATGAGCGCGTCCTACGTTGCGGCGTTGCGGACAACTTCTGGCAGATGGGTGAAACCGGCCCCTGCGGCCCGTGCTCCGAGATTCACTTTTTCTTTGGTGAAGGCACGCCGGACGTCTCGGCCTTTGGTGCGGAGCCCGACAGCGCGGGCGCGGGCTGGGTCGAACTCTGGAACCTGGTCTTCATGCAATTCGAGCGCGATCTTGCCGGCAACTTTGCGCCACTGCCCGCGCCTTGTATCGATACTGGTGCCGGGCTCGAACGCTTCGCCGCCGTCATGCAAGGCGTCACGAGCAATTATGATACCGACCTGCTGCGGCCTATTCTCGACGCCGCCGCCAAGCTCGCCGGCGTGCGCTATCGAAGTAGCCCTTCGCCCGAGGACGTGGCGCTGCGGGTCATCGCCGACCACGCGCGTACCTCGGCATTCCTGATCGCCGAGGGCATCTTTCCCGACCGTGATGGTCGCGCTTACGTGCTTCGCCGCGTGATGCGTCGCGCTATCAGGCACGCCCAGAGCCTTGGTTTGGGTCCGGGATTTCTAGCAGAGTGCGCGGGCGTGGTCGTGGACCAATACGGCCAGGCCTACCCAGAGCTGGTCGACCGACGCGCCCTGATTTCCGATGTCGTGCGCCAGGAGGAGGGGCGGTTTCACGCGACCCTCAAGCGCGGTCTCGACCTCATCGAAACCCACGCGCCGGCTTCGACACCTGATGCGCCTTCGGTTGCACACAGCGCGAGCGGTCTGCCTAGCTTGTCCGGTGACGTTGCTTTTAACTTGTACGACACCTTCGGCTTTCCCCTCGATTTGCTCGAGGTGATCGGCCGAGAACGCGGCTTTGCGGTAGATGTCGCCGGTTTCGAAGCAGCGATGGAAGCGGCCCGGCAGCGCAGCGCCGGCTCTAAAGTGGGCAGCGCCGCCCTTGCGGAGGGCTTCGCGCTGGCAGAGCGCGACCTGCCCCCCACGCGCTTTGTCGGCTACGAACGCGAGCAAGCCTCAGCGCGGGTGTTGGCCCTGCTCGATCCCAACGCTGAACCTCAAACGCGGCTCGCGGCAGGGAGCACGGGCTATGTCGTGACCGACGTGACCCCCTACTACGCCGAATCGGGCGGCCAAGTCGGCGATACAGGCACACTCAGCGCACCCGGCGTGCGCGCGACGATTCTTGACACCCAGCGACCACGAGAGGGCGTGGTATTTCATCAGGTGCGCGTCGATGAAGGCAGTCTTGAGTCTAGTCACAAGGTTGAACTCACTATCGACAGCCCTCGCCGTCGGGCAATTCGCCGCCACCACTCGGTGACTCACCTGCTTCACGAAGCGCTCCGCGCCGAGCTCGGGCCCCAGGCGACGCAGAAGGGCTCGTACGTTGGTCCGGCGCGGCTTCGTTTCGATTTCAGTGCTGCGACGGCCTTGAGTCCTGAGCAACTCAGCCGCATCGAGCGCGCCGTTAATGCGGCAATCATGGCCAACGAAGCAGTGACGACCGACATCTGCGACCTAGAAGCGGCCAAGGCCGCTGGTGCTGTCGGTCTGTTCGAAGCGCGATACGGTGCGGAGGTTCGCGTACTGACCATGGGGACTTCCAAAGAGCTGTGCGGCGGTACGCACGTGAATTTTACCGGCGATATCGGCAGCTTTCGCATCGTAAGCGAATCCTCCCTTGCCGCCGGTGTGCGTCGAATTGAGGCGGTAGCGGGCAGTGCGGCACTCGCCTACGCCCAGGATGAATCCGGGCGCCTTTTGAGGCTTGGCCAGCTTTTGAAAACCAGCCCCGATCAGCTCTGCGAGCGCATTGAACGCCTACTCGAAGAGCAGCGAGCGCTACAAAAGACCGTTCAGGCGCTCAAGCGCCAGCTTGTCGAAGGCGCCGCGGGCGCCTCGAAAACGCAGATCGAAGCAGTCGGCGGCGTGAATCTGCTGGCTGAGGTCACACCGTCAACGGATATCGCCGTGCTGCGCGAGCGCATCGACAAACTGAAGCAACAGCACGCGCCCGCCGTGGTCATCCTTGGCACGCGAAGTGCCGACGGCAAAGCCCTGCTTGCGATTGGCGTCAGCAAGGGTCTGGAAGATCGGATATCAGCCAAGTCACTGATTCAGGCTGCCGCCCCAAAGATTCAAGGCGGTGGCGGTGGCCGCACTGACTTCGCCCAAGCGGGTGGCTCCCAGGCCGCCGGCCTCGAAGATGCGCTGGCCACCGCCCAAAGTCTTGCGCGTGCGACCCTGGCTCCCTAGCATCCACGGTTTCCCGGGCCATTCAACGCGCCCGACGCGTGCCGCCGCGCTGATCGATGCGGGGTCGTTTGCGACAAACGAGCGCACGCATGCGGCAGTTCAAGCGGGTACGCGACGTATCAGGTTGCGCCCCTCTGATTCGCACCTTTGTGGACAGCCGTCGCATCGATGTCTGACTCGCGCGCGGCAGGAGAATTCAGGGGTGTGTCGAGCGTATCTTTGGTTTTGGTCGGCGATTTGGCGGGTGACGGACTGTCGGGCTGATTTGAATCTGAAGGCTTTCTGCGTTGCGAGTCTCCGCGGGCCTTACCGGGTGCGGTATCCGATGCAGCCTTGGAGGATTGGGGGGCACTTGCCTCATCCTTGTCGAGATGCTCCGCTTCGGAAAGCGCCTCCTCATCGGCAGCGGCGCTTGCGGCCGCGTTATTTGCGGCGTTGGCGCGACCTTCCGCTTCGCTATCGTCGGACTCTTTTGTGTGGTTACGCTTTTTATACTCGGCGGCCTTGACGTAAGTTGGCTTCTGCCCCGGGCGCGAAACATCTACCCAGAAAGCGCCGTCATCGCGTACATCAAGATGTACAAACGTGCTGTTTGGATAAAACCCCACGCCTACGCCGGGGAGTGTGCGACAGAAGTCTCGCAATTCCCTGTTTGGAACCCCGGGAATTCGAAAGTCGACAGCACGTCCACTTGTGTGCCGGCTGCCTTCGCTCGTGTATCCACCGCGTGTGCGGTAACCCGACACGATATGAATGGGTCGTCCGCCGAAGTGGTCGGATACGCGGGCGAGCAGTTGTACCAGCCGCGCATTAGGCAGCATGGTCTTGCCTGAAGCATTGTCCCGAAAGAGCGCTCGCAGGGCGCGCCGGGCTGCCATGCGCGTGCGACCACGCTTATCGACCAAGCGAATGGTGCGTTTCTGCTGGGGGTAGACCCTCGCAAACTTCGCCACACCAGGGTTGCGCGGCTCGCCCCAACGCTTGGCCGCTTTCCGTTGCAGGTGGGCTGCTTGATAGCCGGGTAGCAGCAACTTCTGGCCTACCTGGATCACTTCGCCGTCGCTGAGGCGGTTGGCTTTCATCAGGCTTGACACCGAAACACCATGACTTTTGGCAAGCGCCGAGAGACTGTCGCCTGCTTTCACAAAGACAACGCCCTGTTCTGGCACGCGTAGCGACTGACCAGGGCGAATGAAGTCGCCTTGGCTCATCGAGTTGGCGGCCAAGAGGTTCTGGACAGAGACACGATATTTGGATGCGATTTGAGCTGGGGTTTGCCCCGATGCCACTTGATGAATGCGCTCCGCATGCACCTTGGATGCCGTGACGCCTAAGACGACGCCGGCTACCTGAATCAGCGCGGATGCGATAGGGGCGAAGCGGCCGCCGTTCAGCGTCGTGCTCTTTTTGCAATACCGGCGCTTCGGTAAACCTAAAATGAGCACTCGAAGCCCGTGCTTGTCTCGGTGAGGACGGCCTAGCCGTAGGCGTATATCTTGCGTCATTTGGCGTTTCCCAAGGATCCACTGAAACATGTAGCTTTGCGCAGAATAGGTCTTGGCTCGCACGACACGGGCCATGTGCCACCCGTCGTTGTCAACCTTGTGGCACGCTAAGTGTGCCACACAGAGCCTGCTTGAGCCTCTTCCTTAAAGTTAAGCGCTCTCAGCCAGCTGCCTTTTATCAGTCACGTTTGGCCAGTCGGTTCAGACGATGCGCTCCAGGCCAGGCATTCCAGACCATGCGTGCTGCTGCATTCTTGACGGGGGCCGGCGTCTTTTGCGCCAGCGTGTAATGGCTCGGGCCGGTTAACTCAGGTGTTCAACGACTCACGGCGGCAATGTACCGCAACTCGACAAGGCTGACAAACGGCCGCGAGGCTTAATCTCGAACGCGAGACCCCTCGCGCAGCCTCGCGTTGCACGGGGTGCTCCCATGCTACGGAATATTCACTGCCAGGAGCCATTGTTGGTGTGAACTTTACCGAGTGTGCCTCGCTGAGATAGAGTGGCGTTCGGCGGAGAGGGTTCCGCAGAACTTGGGGTGCTCGCCAGTGTGGTTCCGCAATAAAGACGAAGGTCGCTATCTCGTAGGTGTCGATATCGGCAGCAGCTCGGTCAAGGTGTGCGAGTTCGAGGGAGGCCCAAAGGAGCGTCCACGCGTCGTGCGCTGGGGCATTGAGCGATTGCCCGCGCAGAGCATCGTAGATGGCCACATTATGAATGCGGGTGCAGTTGTAGAAGCGCTCGAGCGACTATTTGATGGCTGTAAACACCGAGAAGTGGCGCTTCGCGTCAGCGGCCACGGTGTCATCATCAAGAAAATAGCGATACCGATCATGAGTCCCGAGGAGCTGCAGGAGCAAGCCATATGGGAGGCAGAGCAGCACATCCCGTTCGCGCTCTCTGACGTCCACATAGATTACGAGGTGCTCGCGAGCAGGCCAGTACAGGGGCAAATGGATGTGTTGCTTGTGGCGGCTAAAAAGGATGAGATTCGTGACCTCTCCAACCTCGCTTCAGAAGCGCGACTCAAGCCCAAGGTGATCGACCTTGATGCGCTCGCGCTGCAAAACCTTTACGCACGTACGCTGCCGGCGGGCATCAACGCGAGCGAGCATACGGCCATTGTCCATATCGGCGCGTCGCTGACAACGCTGAACGTGATCGCCTCGGGGACGAGCGCCTTTACGCGCGACGTCACCACTGGCGGTGACCGCGTCACCGAAGCCCTCCAGCGTCAGCTTGGTATTGCCCGTGAGGAAGCGGAGACGCTGAAGTGCAGGCGCGACTCGGGTGGCATGGCAGACCGCTCAGTGCGCGAGGCTCTAGAGCTGGCCGCTGAGGAGCTTGCGGGCGAGATACAACGCACGTTGGATTTTTACCTGGCGACCGCCGTGGATAAACGTTTGCAGAGCATTCTACTTTCGGGCGGCTCCGGGCGCCTCTACGGTCTGCTGGGTGCGATTGCAGAGCGCGCGGGCTGCGATGTGCGCCTGCTCGATGCGACCGCTGGCGTTGATTTCAGCGAAAAAGCCAATAATATTGACGCGTTCCGCGAAAGCTCCTCCGAGCTTAACGTCGCGCTGGGCCTAGGCTTGCGCCGAGAGCGGGAGCGTTTTCAATGATTCGCATTAATCTACTGCCCGGCGGCAAAGCGCGTGGAGCGCAGGTTGCCACCGCCAATACGCAGATATGGTACATCGTCTACGCCGTTGTGTCGGTGGTCTGGCTCGTTCTGCTTGCGGTCAACTACCTGGGTCTAGGCGACCAGCTCGCACAGAAGCTTGAGCAGAACCGGTCGCTCGACACCAAGGTCACCCGCCTGACCCGAGAGACCCAAGAGCTTGACGCGTTGCAGCTACGCTTGAAATCGAGCGAGGAGCTCGAGGCTACAGTAGCTGAGTTGAATCGAGCGCGCACAGGTCCTACCCGAACCATCCTTGAGTTATCGAAAATTCTTAGCCTTGATGGCGGGCCTACCATTCGCCCAGAGAAGCTTGAGCAGATGCGCCGAGACAATCCGCTCTCAGGCTTCAATCGAGACTGGGATCCAAAGCGACTGTGGATCGAGCGATTCGCCGAGGACAACCGTAGCTGCTCGATCGAGGGCCGTGGCAAGACGAATGAAGATGTCGCCGAGTTTCTTCGGCGTTTGGCGCTCTCGGAGCTCTTCGATGGTGTCACACTCGAAAAGACCGAGGCTGTCAAAGACCGCGGAACAGGCACCAACTGGATCGCGTTTTCGCTGAAAAGCAAGCTCGCCTACTGATGCAGAACGCACACACCGGCCTTTAGATAGTACGAACCTTATGCCTTTTGGTATCGATAAGCTGCCTAACTTCAACTACCTGCCCGCACCTGCGAAGATGCTGGTTCTTGTGGTGTTGCTCGGCTTGGTCACCAGCGTCTACTACGTTGCGCTTTATCGGCCGCTGAACGACGACCTCGAAGCCGCGTCACGCCGGTTTGAGGACTTAAAAGAGAAAGAGCGCGCTGCGGAGGCGCGAAAATCAGAGTTCGTTCGTGTATCAGAGGCGCTCCTTGCGCGTCGCGCCATTGATCAGCGTAATCGCCGAACCTTGCCTGCGGAAGCGGAGATCGCTGCGTTTCTTAAAGATCTTAACCGCGTCGCTGAACTGTGCGGTCTAGATATTTCCCTTGTGCAACCTCGCGCAGAGCAACCACAGCCGCTCTACGTTAAGGTGCCGGTCAACCTCGGTTTGCGTGGCACTTTCCATCAGGTGTTCAAGTTCTTTTACAACGTGAGCAAACTCGACCGTGCGATCAACTTGGAGAACGTGCGCCTAAAGCTGGCTAAACCCGAAAGTGGTGACTCATCCTCGACGCTAGAGGTAGAAGTGTTGGCGACAACATTCCGCAAACCAAGCCCTTCCGCCGACGGCGCGCCGGCCTCCGCCGCGTTGTTGCCGCACGCGCCGGCTGCTTCTCCGAGCACCGCCATGGTCGATATTCGGGGCGAGCGTGCCAAGCGCGTTCAAGCACGAGGTGGTGCATGACACCGCTTACGCGACAACACGGGTGTGTCTTGACGCACCAAACCCTTTGTGGGCTGCGCTCGGAACAGCGACGCACCGCATGGATCGCGGTGGGCGTCATGGCGCTTGCTGTGAGCGTATGGGGTTGTGGGGATAATGAGGAGTTCGTGAGTGTGCGGGGTATGCCTGGTGCCGCACGCGGCACTAGCCCAGCGCCGAGCAACGCGGCGGCGCCTGACGGAGGAAGCACTGCCTCCGGGCAGTCCGTTTCTGCGACGGATGTTGCGAACTTCGAACTGACCGAATCACGTTTTCTAGAGTCCGAACGGCAACGTGACCCTTTCCGGGCGTATATCGACGTCTTTCGTGGCCAGCTACCAGAGGGCCCTCAACGGGCGGTGCTTCTGCCCGAAACGAGCATCGATGAAATGCGCATCATCGCAATTATCAGTGGAATACCTGCGCCTCGTGCGATGCTCGTGGACCGCATCGGCGTGGGGCATACGGTGCGCCAGGGCGATTATGTCGGTCGTCCTGAAATTGTGAGAGTAAGCGGTGCGGAGGACGTCTCGGTGCTGCTCAACTGGAGAGTCGAAAGTATTCGAGCTCATGCGATGGTTATCACTCGGGAGGACCCGACATCTCCCAACAAAGTTTTAAAGTCCCGCACGCTTGCGCTCTACGAGGTCGAGAATGAAAGTGGTATTTAAGGTCGCGGCGCGCGCAATCTGCGCTGGAAGTCTGGTCGTGTTTTGCGGTTCGGGTGGGGTGCATGCGCTGCCGCCCAGCCCAGCGCTGGGTGTAACCTCCGAGGACGGCAGTCGCTCTGGAGTCAAGCCACGTTTGAAGCTAAAGGTGGCGAATACCATTCAGGGTGCCACGCTAAGCCTCGAGGGGGTGCCTGAAGACGCGCTTTATCGCGTCCACGCTTCGCCTAACCGCAAGAGCTTCACGCTTGAAGTAGACGCCCAGCTCGGGGAAACGCCCCTCGAAGCCGAGGTTGGCAGCGGACTCATCGAGCGACTGCGTCCGCGTCGCCGTGCGGAGGGTTTGATTTTTCAAATTGAAGTTGCAGCACCGGCAACACACCAGGCAACGCTCGAGGGCGGTGCGCTCAAACTCGACTTCAAGGCATTCTCCGAGGCGAGCGCCAAAGCGCTGCTGGTGGCTGTACACACGCAACATGTCGAATCCCGAGACCGCATAGAGCTTTCCTTTGATGAGTTGCTGCCGTACGACGTCACGCAAGTGAGCCGTCGAACCTTCCGGCTGCAGCTTTCGCACGCGCGCGCACTTGAATCGCTTGCGAAAGAGTTTCTCGACTCAAACCTCAATCTTGTCGAACGCATTGAGTTGATGGAGCGCGGTGACGCGCTCTTCATTGACGTGTTGCTGAAGGCTGACGCGCGTCAGACTGTAATTTCCCAGGGTCGCCGACTTGTGTGGCTCTTTGCGCCGCACGCGGAGGGTAAGGTGATGCAAAAGCCCGTAGCGATTGCACGAGAACGCGAAGCGGAGCTGCTTGACGTGGTCAGTGGTTACGACGGTGTTGTTGCAGATGGCTTCATTGAAAGCGGTACCGAAGCTGCTGCGGAAGGCGAAGTGGCGCAGAGCATCAAGAAAAAAACGCCGACGTATTCCGGGCGGACGGTGGACCTCGACTTCAAGGATGCGGATATCCACAATATTCTTCGGCTTCTGTCGGAAATTGGTAATGTCAACGTCATCACCAGCGACGATGTTAAAGGCGCGGTCACCATTCGCATGCGTTCGGTGCCCTGGGATCAGGCGCTCGATGTGATCTTGCAATCCAAGGGGTTAGGCATGACGCGGCAGCGCAACCTGATTCGCGTTGCACCCTTGGAAGTGCTGGAGAAGGAGCGCGAAGCGGCCATTGCCCGGCAGCGGCAGAAGGAGCAGTTGGCGCCGCTCGAAACACGACTCATTCCCGTTAGCTACGCGACGGCACTAGACCTTGAGCCGCGGGTTAAAGAATTGCTTTCCGGACGAGGCACGGTGTCCGTCGATGAACGCACCAACATGCTTGTCGTGCGCGATATCAACGAAAATCTCGATGATGTCGAAACACTGGTGCGGACGCTGGATACCCAAACACCGCAGGTGCTCATCGAAGCACGCATCGTCGAGGCGACCAGTCAATACACGCGCGATATCGGTATCCAGTGGGGCGGTGACTTCGTCATGAGCACGGCGACGGGCAATCCAACCGGTCTCGCGTTTCCCGCCAATGTGGGGGCCGCCGGTGGAAACTTTGACATCAACACGCTCGGTCAGTCGTCGGGCCTCAACCCCTTTGGACCGACGACACAGCCTAATTTTGCGGTGAATTTGCCAGCGCTCACCGGGACCGGACAGGGTGGCGCCCTCGGTCTCACGCTTGGCAGCTTAGGCGGCACGTTTAATCTCAACGTGCGGTTGAGTGCCGCTGAAGCGAATGGAATCGTGCGCATCGTGTCTTCGCCGAAGATTTTGACCCTGGATAATCAGGAGGCCTCCATCGGTCAGGGCACTCTGATCCCCTTCTCCCAGGTCAGCGCGCAGGGCGTGCAAACCGCCTTCCAGGAGGCGAAACTAGAACTCAAGGTGCGCCCCCACGTTACCAGCGACGGATCCATTGCGATGGCGGTTCAAGTGACTCGAGACGAGCCCGATTTCACCCGCACCTCGAACCGAGGAGACCCCACTATTCTCAAGCGTGAGGCGCAGACCAACTTGCTTGTCGCCGACGGCCACACGGCGGTTATCGGCGGTATTTACACGCGCAACACGGGGCGAAATATCGACCAAGTGCCGTTTTTCGGTGACCTGCCCATCTTAGGGGTGCTTTTTCAGCGGCGGCGTATGCGCGAGGAGCGCGGCGAGCTGCTAATCTTTCTGACGCCGCGCATCGTCAACCGTGACGCCGCCCTGCGCATGTAGCGCGCTGAGGTCGGTTTCGCAGCATCGCTCGCTAAGTGCTGGAACGATGGCGGCCACGCACGAGGTGGGCCCGTGGACGGAATGCGGTGAACTCGGTGAATTCGACGCTTAAGTGCGCTAGTCTGCGGACGTCATGGCTTTGATTTGCCTCAGTGGGCCGCCAGGTGTCGGCAAGAGCACGGTTGGGCGTCTCGTGGCCGAGACGCTCGGCTACGAATTCGTTGATCTCGATGCGAAAATTGCTGCCGATAATGCGAGTTCGGTTGAGGCAATCTTTCAGTCAAGGGGTGAACCCTACTTTCGCGAACTCGAGGCATTCACGCTTGCAGGCTTGCTTGATGAATACCGTGACGAGCGCACTTCAACAATTGTGGCGCTCGGCGGCGGCGCAATCACGCAAACGTCCCTGCGCTGGCGGCTGCTTGACGAGTGCCTCCTTATCTCATTGACGGCTCCTATCGATGCCCTGCTTGCACGCATAGGCAAGAGCGGGGATCGTCCGCTCTTGAGTACGGATCCGGCGCGCCAACTCCGTACGCTGCTCGAAGCGCGTAGAGGGGCCTACGCCGAATGCCATGCGGCGGTATCGGCGGTGGGGAGTGCGTCGGAGGTCGCCGCAGAGGTGGCTTCACTCGTGCGCAGCGTGCCACTTGTCGTTCCTTTAGGGACCGCAACCTACCGTATCCATATCGCAAAGGGGGCGCTGCAGAAGCTGCGTTCGCTCGTTGCCGGCTACGGTGACGTCTCACACATGTTTGTGATTGTCGACGAAGCGGTTGTTGCACATTACGGAAATCGTCGCCTAGAGGCAGCCCTCGCTGAGACGGGGGCTGCGGTCACGCTTTTGCCCGTTCCTTCCGGCGAGGCGGCCAAAACCTTAGAAGTGACGGAAAGGATCTGGTCGCGCCTGCTGGGAGCGGGTGTGGACCGGCGGGCACTTATTGTAAGTTGCGGTGGAGGTACCACCGGGGACCTCGCTGGATTTGTCGCATCGACGGTGTTGCGTGGTCTCCGTGTCATTCACCTGCCCACGACATTACTGGCGATGGTCGATAGCAGTGTTGGTGGAAAGACCGGCATCAACCGACCAGAAGGGAAGAACCTTGTCGGTACGTTTCATCAGCCCGCTGCGGTTTTGTGCGATACCGATTTTCTCGATACGCTACCCGATAGACAGATAAGATCTGCGTTGGCTGAGGTCGTCAAGGCGGCCTGGTTGGCGGGAGAAGAGCCCCTTCGCCGGCTTGAGGCGGACGTCGATGATCTGCTAGCTCGATCGCCGTCGGCGCTAGAACGCGCCATCCGTGAGAGCGTGCGCCTCAAGATCGACGTGGTGCGTGAGGATGAACGGGAGCAAGGACGCCGTCGATGCTTGAATCTTGGCCACACGGTAGGACACGCATTCGAGGCTGCTGCGGGCTTCGGGGCTTTGAGCCATGGAGAGGCGGTCGCTTTGGGTTTATGCGCAGCTGCCTACCTGAGTGATGTATTGCTCGGTCCAAAAGAGCCTATTTTGCCGCGGATGCGGGGGCTCCTTGCGCGGGCTCAGTTGCCGACCGACTTTGAGCAACGTATCAACCCACACGTCTTGAGCTTTCTGCTTGCGGACAAAAAACGCGAGGGAGACGGGGTCACCCTGGTGCTGTTGACCGCACCGGGTTCGGTTGTCTATCAGATGCTGTCCTTCGCGGAGCTCAGGCAAGTGCTTGACGCGGCGCGCCAAGGCGCGTCCGCAGCGATATAGCGCGCGGAAACTTCCGGACGTCATTGCATTTTTGGTACCCTCGAAGAACCATGCACAGTCTCCCAGAGCCAGATTACCAAGCGGTCGCATTCAAAAACGCTCGAGGCGCGGCGGCGAGCGAACGAGATGCCCTGGTAGCAAGTGATGTAGCGCGTTGCACTGTTCAGGGCGCGTGGGCAAGGGGGCGGCGTCGCGCGGTCTGCGCGCTAGGGCTCATGTTGAGCGCGGTGAGCGCTTGCGCGGAGAACAACTCTTCGGTGTTTATCAGCGGCAACCTGGTAGGCGAAGCCACCGATTCGGGTTGCTTGTATGACTCGACGGGGTTGACCCTTGCCCGCGGGGTCTTTAATCCAGGATTCCGAAGCCGGGTCGAAGCGCTCGCTGGACCCGAAGTCGTGTCCGAGTTAGCTGCGGGGGGAATTGATAGCTACCAGGTCCATCTGCGTGTGGATAATGCGCTAAGAAACCTCGCGAGTGAAAGGCGCGCGGATCCTAACCATGTGGTTACGGAAACAGTCGAGGTGCTGCTGCTCAATCAAGCTGGCGAGGTGATCGACTTTGCGGGCGCCGCCAACCCGTTCACCGAAAATGCTCAAGGCTCTGTCATTCCTAGTGGGACCGATGCATCGGCTTCGCGGGGGTTTGTGCCGGCCACCGTTATTCCGGATGGCTATGGTGCCTTCTTGCCTGAAGGAACGGTGGTCGCGCGTATTCGTTTAACGGTGCGCACTGGTGGTGGTCGCTCGATCCAAACCGGTCCTTTCGACTACGCGATTCAAGTGTGTGCCGAAGGGGACTGTTTAGTGGGGTGCGTCGCAGCACCCACGGATGATCCAGTGATTCCTTGCAGGCCTGGGCAGGATTCGCCGACGATATTACGTTGCCTTGCGCAGTGAGGCTGGCGCCAGGCGCGCGCCTAGCACGTGGCTCGGCGGCGCTTGAGCGAAGCGCCGAACGTGCGAGTACTTGGCTTTTGGTCCAGGTCTGATAGACTCACGGGCTGTGGCAGTGCTTGACTTCGAAAAGCCGCTGGTAGAACTAGAGGAACATCTTGCCAAGCTGCGTACGGCGTCTTCCTCTTCGGGCGAAACCCAGCAATCCATCGCGGCGCTTGAGCGTGAGGCGCGCGAGCTGAGGGCCTCGCTCTATCGCTCGCTTTCGACGTGGCAAAAGGTGCAGCTTAGCCGTCATCCGGAGCGGCCTTATGTTCTCGACTACATCGAACGCTGTTTTGATGACTTTGTCGAGTTGCACGGCGATCGGCTCTTTTCTGATGACCCATCCATCGTCGCCGGACTCGCGACGTTTGACGGCGTAGGGGTGGCGGTTATCGGTCATCAAAAAGGCCGAAGCACGAAGGAAAAGTTAAAGCGAAACTTCGGGATGAGTCATCCGGAAGGCTATCGGAAGGCGATGCGCGTCATGCGGTTGGCGGAGCGCTTCGGACGGCCGGTCATCACGATTATCGATACCCCAGGCGCGTATCCCGGTATCGGTGCCGAAGAGCGAGGCCAGAGCGAGGCCATAGGGGCGTCGATTTTGACGATGGCCGAACTCAAGGTGCCTACGGTGGCCATTGTGATAGGCGAGGGCGGTTCTGGCGGGGCACTCGCGCTCGGTGTAGCCGATACGGTCATGATGCTGCGCTACGCGACGTACAGCGTGATCACGCCCGAAGGATGCGCGTCGATCTTGTGGCGCGACGGCGCCCAGGCACCTCAGGCGGCGGAGGCGCTGAAGTTGCTGGCTGAAGACGCCCTGCGCTTAGGCATCGTCGACAAGATCCTAGAAGAGCCCGAGGGCGGCGCGCATCGCGATACAACCGGAGCGGCTCAGTCCGTGGCGCGTGGTGTGCGCGAGGCATTGAGGGCTTCGGCGCGCCTATCCGACGCGGAACGGCTTGAACTGCGCTATCAGAAGTTTCGAAATATCGGCTTCGTATGTGACGAAAACGGGAGACACGAGCTTCCCTCAGACCCGAAAACTCACCGCGCGCGGTCGAAGCCAGGTTCCACTCAATCGGGCAGCGCCGCTCGAGAAGAGCAAGAGGCTGACCGAGACGTGGAGGACGCGTGTGTTGTGAGGAGTGACCCCTCGCCCGCGAAGACACAAGCCCAGCCTGACGCTCCTGGCGTTGCCCAACGAGCGCCGGAGGCAGCGCCAACAAGGAACGGTGCGGCAACCAGGCATCAAGGCGCAAAAGAGGGTGTCCCGGCGGTCCAGGCGAATGGTCACTCGTCAGCCGCGTTGGGTGGCGGCTTGCCCCACTAGTGGTACCGGAATTGAGCACCCACTGAGGGCGTCTCAGTGATGATGCATGGCTTGCGTATGGAGTGGAAACCTGCCTCTTTTGCCCGATGACGCTCGGCGTCGCATGCGTGCAAGGCGCGAAACGCCACCCACTCGTACAAGGCTTTCTCGACACCTGAGACCTGCTACCGCTATCCTTCAAAGGTGATCTGGAATAGGGTTCATGCCCATACGTATGACGTGGGGCGAGGCATGTGTCTGTTCGAGGACCCGAGGCGAGCGCGCCTGGCGTTTTTGAGCCTGCTCTGCGATGCTTTGCTCAGGCGCGGTGCCCGGGCCATTCACGCTTGGGCGCGTATCAGCGGGAAGCTGACGCGCGCATGGCCGGTAATGCTGATGCTATCGCCCAGCCTGGCTGGGGCACAGGCGGCGCCTATTCAGCCCGATACGGCGCCTACTCGAGAATACACGGTCAAAGAAGGAGATACCCTAGGCAAGGTAGCGGAGCAGGAACTCGGCTCCAAAGACGCGTGGCCACGGCTTTGGTCGCGAAATCCCGAAGTGACCAACCCCCACTGGATCTATCCCGGTATGCGCTTGCGCGTCGAAAGCCCCGGGGTGCCGGCGCAAGCCACCCAAACAAGCTCCCTGCGGCCGCCGCCAGGAAAGGTCAGCCAGCGTCGGGGGGCGATCGGCGCGGGATATGTTTCGGTTTTAGGCTTTGTACGTTCCGACGGCCAAGAGACTGCGGGGCGTCTGGTGGGCGCGCCGAATGAACGCACGATGCTCGTGGACGGTGATGTTGTCTATATTCATTTCGAGGGGGCCCCCGCGCCCGACGGCAGTGAACTCGCTATCTTCCGCCGTTTTGAGCTGGGCAAACCGAACGCTTTAGAGGACCGAGGCGAGCTTGTAAGGATCTTCGGTCGCGTGCGGGTGCTTCAGTCGTTCAACGGCAACAAGCTTGCGCGTGGGCTCATTGTCGAGAGCAATGGGCCGCTCGAACGTGGCTTTGCCGTCGCGGCCATAGAAGAACGATTTGTGCATCTGGAAGGGGTGCCCGCAGTGCGCGCAGATGAAGGTCTGATTCTTGGGGATGTGCGGGATCGAGAAGCGATAGCGGCCGGTGAGCTGGTAGTCATTCAGCCCGCGGAGCGTGCGCACTTGCCGGTCGGCACCTTGCTAGAGATCGTCCGCTCGGGAGATCCGTGGCACGATGAACTTGGCGTATCCCATCTGGTGAGTCCGCACTCCATTGAGCCACCCAGTGCGCCACCTTCGGGCCTCTATCCCACTGAACGGGTGGGGACAGCGATAGTCGTGGATAGCGGACCCGACAAACTGACTGCTTTTGTCATCGAAAGTATCACTGAACTCCAAAAAGGTGACCGCATCCGGGGGCTTACGGCTGGCGGTTCTGCGCGGTAGTTGAACGTTGCGCCCGGGGAGAGGCATGCGGCTTTCAGGTCTCTCTGATGCGTGCTGCGGTCTAAGATTGAAAGTGCCCTGCGCTTTGGCGATACTCAGTGTGCGATGGTGGAAGTAGGTTCAGCACCGATGGCTACAGCGGAAATGTCCGCTAGCGTGTTGCTGGAACATGAACGCGCGAAAGTGCGCGCACTTCGCGACATTGGGGCGGCGCTGGTTTCAGCGCTCGATCTGGATGAGCTTCTCGCGTTGATCATCGACCGGATATCCGACGTGATGGATGCCGAGCGCGCCACGCTGTTTTTGCTCGATGATACAGGGGAGACGCTCACCGCGGAGTTTGGTCAAGGTACCGCTCCTGGTGATATTCGCATCCGTGTAGGGGAGGGCCTTGCGGGCTGGGTCGCGGAGCGCGGCGAGGCGGTTAATCTGGCGGATGCACGCAATGACGCGCGCTTTGATAGCGAGTGGGACAGGCGAACTGGGTTCTCAACGCAATCGGTGATTTGTGTGCCGATGAAGAATCATCAGGGACGCACCATAGGTGTTGTTCAAGCGCTAAATCGCCGCCACGGGTGCTTCAGCTCTGATGACGAAGCTCTGCTGAGTGCTCTTGCTTCGCAGGCAGCCGTGTCTATCGAAAACTCCAAGCTCTTTCTTTCGGTAGTCGGTAAAAACGTGGAGCTGCTCGAGGCGAAGGATCGCCTCGAGCGCATGATTCGCGACCAGGAGGTGCTCCTTGATGTTTCGGCGGCTGCGGCGAGTGCACTCGCGTTAGATGACCTCTTTGAGCGTATCTTGCAGCAATCGACGGTAGCCATGGACGTAGAAGCCGCGGCCATTTTAATCGCCGATGAAGAAAGTGGTGACCTGCGGTTTCGGGCCGCGGTCGGCGGTAAGCCGGACGAGATTAAGCGGATTGAGATCAAGGCCGGCCAGGGCATCTCTGGCTGGGTTGCGAAGCACAAACAGCCGCAGGTCATCAATAATGTTGATGATGATGCGCGGCATTCGCGACAAATCTCCGACCGAGTTGGTTACCATCCGCGGTCGGTACTGTGTGTGCCGTTGGTTTGGGAGGAACAGGGAAGTGGAGCGCTTCAATTTCTGAATAAAGCCGGCGGGCGGGCTGAGTTCAACGAAGACGACCTGCGCCTCGCCTTGCTCATCGCGGGACAGGTGGCCTCTGCTATCGGGCGGGCGCAGCAGCGCGAGCGTCGGTTGCGAGAAGAACGCCTGAGTGCGATAGGTCAATTTCTTTCCGGCATGCTCCACGACTTGCGCACGCCGATGACCGTGATTTCCGGTTATGTGCAACTCATGGCCGAAGAGCCGAGCGAAGAGGCCCGACGCAATCTGGCACGCACGGCGCTGAGGCAAGTCAATCTCGTCGATGCGATGACCAAGGAGACCCTGGCCTTCGCGCGCGGCGACCGGCGGGTGCTTATTCGTAAAGTCTACCTCGCGCGCTTTTTTCCCGAGGTCACCGAACACCTGCGTCGTGCCTTTGAAAGCCCTCACTTGCGCTTTTCCCTGTCGCTCGCGGACAGGGGGGTCGCGTATTTCGACGAGACAAAGGTGCAGCGGGCTATTCACAATCTGGCACGTAATTCGGCGCAGGCGCTCGCGGAGCAGGGCGGCCATATCGAGATAGCCGTCACGCGCGACGAAACAACGGATGACCTGCTGATTCGGGTGACTGATGACGGGCCGGGTATCCCGGAAGAGGCACAAGCGAGTATTTTCGATTCCTTCGCGACCTACGGCAAGCACAACGGTACAGGTCTCGGCTTGGCGCTCGTGCAAAAAGTCACGAAAGACCACGAAGGCGAAGTCACCTTTGCATCGAACGCACAAGGCACATCGTTTTTGCTGCGCTTGCCCCAGCCGCAGGATACGTCGCGCGCCTCGCTACCCTTTGGACGACGCAGCGAGGATCAAGTTTCCCCAGAGCAGCGCGCGCGTGAAACGACCCGTCCGCCACCGAGCGCGCAAGATGTTAACCCGAATGGCGACGCGGATTTGACCCGCGGCGTTGACGGTGGAGCGCTTCATGGGGATGAACCCGACGGCCAGACCAGGGGGGAAGTTGATTTATCGCGGCCCCAAGCCGAGCCCTCAGACTCGGCGCTTAGCGACGATATCGGGCGTGAAGTGCGCGCGAGCTTGGCTGAGGTCGCGGGTCGGCCTGTGCATCTCTCATCGACACCGTCTGTGGCCTCTTCGTCTCACAATGTGTCGAGTTTGCCGTATGTGAGCAAGCCGGCCGTGGGCGTTTCGGACGACCCCCAGCAATCCGGCGCCTCAGATGGCATGCCGCTGAAGGCCTTGGCAGATGGAGCGCGTTAGAGAGCGCGTTCAGGGGGCTAGGTCGGGGGCCCCGTGTGCCAAGGGAATGCGGTCAACTCGCTGATTCGTTTCGAATATAGCCTGCTATTGTCGCAACGCTGCCCTCCCGTCTGCTCAAACTCGCCAGCCAGTCAGGCTCAGCCTCTCTTCTCAGCGCATGAAACTAGAGGCGCGTTGGCCCGCGTAATTACGGTTCGAGACACGCGGCCGTAGACCACGCTGCCTTGCTTTGCTACGCCCGACCCCGTGACCGACTCTACCCTAGTGCAGGATCTGCAACGAACGAGCGAACAAGTCTTCTCACAGGGGGAGCTGGAGCGAAAACTGAAGCTCGGTCGGCCGCTGCGTATCAAGTACGGTGTCGATATCACTGCCCCGTTCCTCCATCTCGGGCACGCGGTCAACCTTTGGATGATGCGTCGGCTGCAAGAGGAAGGGCATCGCGTACTCTTTCTGCTCGGTGACTACACGACGCGTATCGGAGACCCGACGGGGAAATCCGCGGCTCGCAAGGTGCCAACCGACGCAGAGATTGAAGCCAACGCGCAGGCGTTTATTGACCAGTGTAGTCAAATACTGCTGACCGACCCAGCGGTGTTTGAGGTGCGGCGCAACTCTGAGTGGTTCGGGTCGATGGGCGCGACGGAGTTTTTGCGGTTGCTCGCCATGGTGACTCACGGGCGCCTCATTCAGCGCGATATGTTTCAGACGCGCATCGCGGAGCAGAAAGAGATCTGGATGCATGAGCTGCTCTACCCAGTGCTTCAGGGGTACGACTCGTTTATGCTTAACTCTGACTTGACAATCGTCGGGTCAGATCAGCTTTTCAATGAAATGATGGGTCGTTTTTTTCAGGAGCGCCTCGGGCAGCCCCCGCAGGTCGTACTGACTAGCAAAATAACGCCAGGTACTGACGGCGTGCAGAAGCAGAGCAAGACGCTGGGCAACTACATTGCGCTTGCGGACACCCCCCGGGATAAATTTGGCAAGGTGATGCGTATCCCTGATGCCTTGATTGCGCAGTATCTCGAGGTGTACACAACCTTGCCGCTAGCGCATATCCGAGCGCGTCTTGGTCAGATGCAAGCGGGGGCGCTGAACCCTCGCGACCTAAAGCTCGAACTCGCCGCAGCCATCGTTGAGCGCTATCACGGAAAAGCTACGAGCGGTGAGGAGACGACCTGGTTCCGCGAGACGTTTTCGCAACGCCAGCAACCGGTGGATGCGTCCAGCGTAGACGTGGTTTCCGGACCACTTCTCGATGTGATGATTACGTGTCAGCCCGAGCTTAGCCGCAGCGAAGCGCGTCGTTTGTTGCGCGCTGGCGCAGTGGCCCTTGACAACCAACGTATGAGCGACGAACACGAAGCGCTGGATGCCACGGCCGACGGGAAAGTGTTGCGCATCGGCAAGCGACGCTGGTTTAAGTTGAGCTTGCGCCGCTAGAGCAGCCTACGTTTAGGGGCCAGGGCTGGCACGCGCCGGGGTGCGTGCATTGCCTTGGCCGCCGGAGTGTGTGGTCTCGGATGCTCTTTGGGTTCGATGGTTTTGGCCCCTTTTGTGTGCATTCATGCGAATGTTGGGCGCGAGACCGACGGAGGACCATTGGCTTTCGCGTTGGGGCTGCTGTGTACGAACGCCGCGGTGCGCGGCGTTCGCGCTCGACGACCGGGCCACTGTGGCGGGCCCCTGCTCGAGACAGGTAGCGCTTGCACGCCGTGCGGTGCGTGGCAACGTGCCGTCCCACGAAGGGAAGCATCGAAGGATATGCCTGGTTCGAAGATCATCGCTACGGGCCGATTCGTGCCTGGGCAGCCCGTCACCAACGATGTCCTTTCGCGCGTGATGGACACGAACGACGCGTGGATTCGGCAGCGTACAGGGGTGGCCCAACGGCACTTTTCAGCTCCGGGTCAGGGCGTAAGCGATCTTGGAGCGGCCGCCGCCAAGCAAGCGCTTGCCTCCGGAGATATCGATCCCGCCAGTATCGATTACGTCATTTTCGCGACGATGACGCCGGAATACGTCTTCCCAGGCTCGGGGCCGATGGCGGCGACAAAGCTCGGCCTCGCGAGCGTGCCAGCGCTTGATATCCGCCAACAGTGCGCCGCGTTTCCGTACGCACTGCAGGTCGCTGACGGACTGCTTGCTTCCGGTGCCGCGAAGCGTGTGCTTCTTATTGCGGCCGAGGCACATGCAGGCATGATGCCTTGGAAACGCTGGGATCGGCTTCGAGATGACACGGGGCCAGTGGAGGAGGGGGACGCCGACTTTGCTCGGGCAACGCGGCATCGCGGCTATGCCGTCATTTTTGGAGATGGTGCGGGTGCGTGTGTACTCGAGCGGTGCGAAAGAGCCGGGGAAGGATTGCTCCATACCCACGTCGCCAGCGACGGCGCGCACTTCGACCAGATCTACATTCCGGGGGTCGGTTTTTTGGCGCAGCCTTTTGTCGATGAGGCGGTGCTCGCCGAAGAGCGTGAGCTGCCACAAATGAAGGGCCGCGAGCTTTTCAAGCTCGCGGTGACGCGCTTGCCGGACGCGATTCGCAAAGCCGCTTTGGGCGCGAACGTTGAACTCGAAGCCATTGATTGGTTCCTCGCGCATCAGGCAAACGATCGCATCAATGCTGCGGTGCGGGACGCGATGAAGTTGCCTGAGGCTAAGGTTCCCTCAAATATTGCTCGGTACGGTAATACTTCGGGTGCAACGATCCCCATCCTTCTCGATGAGCTTAGGGAGTCCGGCGCTGTCAAACCCGGCCAGCTCGTGTGTTTTTTCGCGCTGGGAGCGGGCCTTAACTGGGGCGCATCGATTATGCGCATGTAGTTGCCCGGTGGTTTCAAATCTCGGTGAGGGGGATAGGCGCTGTAGGGTTGCTACACCTAGGTCCTGATGTGTTCTTGCCTGACAGCGACGACGGCTGATGGTAGATGGCAAATCCATGTCGGAGGCTGAACCCCAAATCGAGCGTCTCGCGGCCGACCAGGTCCGCGCGATAGCCAGGCTCGCTCGTCTGGCCTGTACTGACCTCGAAATCGAGCGTCTGCGCACAGATCTGGCGGCGATTCTCAAATACATTGATCGCCTCGAGGGGGTTGATGTGAGTGGGGTAACAGACACGATGCATCCTGACAGGCAGGAGGCTCAGTCCTTCCGGAACGATGTCCCCGGCCTGCATCTCCCGAGGGAAGAGGCGCTGGCAGCCGCACCGAGAGCGGATGCTGGGGCTTTCGCGGTGCAGAAAGTGATGGAGACCAGCCCATGAACGCGGCGTCGACGCAAGCTATGTCAGCTGTGGGTGTGCGAGACGCAGTGGTCTCAGGGCGGCGAAGCGCTCAGAGCGTGGTGGAGGAGACCCTAAGCCGGCTCTCCTCGCTAAATGGGATTTACGGCGCTCTGCTCGGCTGGGACCGGGAGGTCGCATTGGCGCAGGCAGCAGCCGTCGACCGTGGTCCGAAAACAGGTCGCCTCTGTGGTGTGCCCGTGCTGATGAAGGACAATATCTGCGTGCGCGGTCAAGAGGTGAGCTGCGGCTCGCGTCTGCTCGCAGGTTGGCGTTCTCCCTATGATGCTCACGTCGTCGAACGACTCCGGGCGGAGGGAGCTATTGTGCTGGGGCGGGCGAATATGGATGAGTTCGCGATGGGCTCCTCCAACGAAAACTCGGCGTACCATGTCGTGCGCAATCCCTGGGATCTTACCCGCGTTCCCGGGGGGAGTTCCGGCGGCTCTGCCGCTGCGGTGGCCGCCGGGCTTGTGCCACTCGCCCTTGGTAGCGATACGGGAGGCTCGGTGCGCCAGCCTGGTGCGTTTTGCGGGGTCACGGCGGTGAAGCCCACTTACGGTCGAGTGTCGCGTTACGGCCTGGTCGCTTTCGCGTCCTCGCTGGACCAAATAGGTCCGTTCGCGGCCTCGCCAGCAGACGCGGCGCTCGCGCTTGAAGTGCTCGCGGGCCATGACGGTCGCGACGCGACGAGTCGGCGGGCTCCCGTCCCGAGATACGGCGGTGAGATTGCGTCTTCACAGCAGCCGTTGACGATTGGTCGCCTTGTCGGACTGCCTGCTGCCTTAGATCCGGCGGTGGTTTCCGGTTTGCAGGAGGCCGAGCGGGTTTTGGCGGAGGCGGGGCATCGTTTCGTCGATATCCAGTTGCCGTGCGCCGAGCACGCCGTCGCCATTTACTACATCGTGGCCTCCGCTGAGGCATCGAGTAATCTCTCGCGCTTCGATGGCGTGCGCTACGGTGTGTGTGTAGAAGGGGAGTCGCTCGTCGACACCTACGCCCAGACCCGCGGACAGGGCTTTGGTGCGGAAGTGAAGCGCCGCATTATGCTCGGCACGTTCGCGCTCGCTTCAGGCTACTACGATGCCTACTACGCGAAGGCCCAGAAGGTGCGTACCTTGCTATGCCAGGATTTCGCACGCGCGTTCAGCCAGTGCGACGCCATCCTCTCACCGACCACGCCGACCCCCGCCTTTCGGCTCGGGGAGGTCGCCGATCCGCTCTCGATGTACCTGGCTGATATTTTCACGTTGCCCGCATCACTTGCGGGCTTGCCCGCGCTGAGCGTGCCCTGCGCGTTCGCGGATTGGGAAGGCGTCAAGCTGCCGCTCGGCGCTCAGCTCATTGGCCCAAGCCTGACGGAAGGCCGCCTCTTCGCTCTGGCAGATACGCTCTATCGCGGTCTGGATATCGCGTCGCAACAACTTCAACTGCCCGACCCAGTCGAGGCCACCGCTCGCCTCGGACTCAAACCCCTAGGCGGAGAGTGGTCTGACGCTCGCATCGCGGAGAAAGGCGGAGCCCATGTCTAGTGCTTTCGAGGCAGTCATAGGACTTGAAGTTCACGCACAACTCCTGACGACAACCAAGTTGTTTTGTCCGGCGGAAGCGCGCTTCACAGACGTGCCCAACACGCATATCGGACCCGTGACGCTGGGCTTGCCCGGGGCGCTGCCGGCGGTGAACGAGGCCGCGATTCGTCTCGCAGTCATGGCCGGCCTTGCCCTTGGTTGCGACGTTCAACGCGAGAGCATCTTTGCTCGCAAGCATTATTTCTACCCCGACCTGCCCAAGGGTTACCAAATCTCGCAGTTCGACCGGCCGCTTAACGTAGGCGGATACGTTGACATCGAAGTTGCAGGCAAGCGCAAACGCGTGACGCTTGAGCGCATTCATGTTGAGGAAGACGCTGCCAAAAACCTGCATGGCGTAGGCTCTGCCAGTCTTTCGCATATTGACTTCAATCGCGCGGGCATTCCTCTCATCGAAATTGTAAGCAATCCCGACATGGCTAGTTCTGAGGAGGCAGAAGCCTACCTCCGTTCGCTGCGCGAGATTCTGATGTTTGCCGGTGTGAATGATGGCAACCTAGAAGAGGGTTCGTTTCGCTGCGACGCGAACGTATCGATTCGGCCCGTGGGCTCGAAGACCCTAGGTACACGCACGGAGCTTAAGAACATAAACTCCTTCCGTTTTGTGCGGAAGGCGATTGATTACGAGATAGCCCGGCAAGAGTCGGTCATCGTTTCCGGCGGGCAGGTGGTTCAAGAGACGCGCTCGTGGAACGAAAACGAACAAAAAACCGTGGCGATGCGCAGCAAAGAGTTTGCCCACGACTACCGCTACTTCCCCGACCCGGACTTGCCGCCTCTGGTCATCGATGAGACGCTGCTTGAGCATGCACGCGTGGCGCTCCCTGAACTGCCGGAGGCCCTACGCACGCGCTGGAAATCCGTCTACGGGCTTAGCGACTACGACGCCGGTGTGCTGTCGGCGCATCCAGGCCTTGCGCGCTTCTTCGAATCAACGCTGGCCCACGCGGCGGATGAGGCCGCGCGCGCTGACGCGGCGAAACCTGTCGCGAATTACCTGCAGAGCGAGGTGCTCCGCGAGGTCAGCTACGACGGTCTCTCAGCGCAGTTTCCCGTCACTCCGAAAGCTCTCTTCGAGCTTGTTTCGCTGGTAATGTCCGGCGAACTAAGCTCGAAACTCGCGAAGCAGGTCTATGCAGAACTGCTCGCCAGAGGAGGCAGCCCCAAGGCTATTGTCGCTGCCCAAGGCTTGTCGCAGATATCTGACCGCGGTGAACTTCTGGCGGTTGTTCAAGATATTCTAACGGCCAATCCCGATAAGGTTGCGGCCTACCGCCAAGGGAAGCTCGGTCTCAAGGGTTTCTTTGTGGGCCAAGTCATGCAGCGAACCGCCGGGCGCGCGAACCCACAAGCGCTTGGGGAAGTGCTCGACGCTGCGTTGGCGGGTGACTCGGCTTGACCGCTGAGGCGCCCATTGTGGGGCCGACGACGCCTCAGCTTGCCCACGCGCGGGTCGAGGATGAAGTGCAACCCTTCGGCTTCGATGAGGCGACCTCGTCGCTTAAGGTGCTCGACCAGCGTTTGTTGCCCGGATCGGTGCATTACACCACGCTGACGGATAGTGACGGCGTGGCCGAGGCCATCGTCTCCATGAAGGTGCGCGGTGCTCCCGCGATTGGCCTGGTGGCGGCCTACGGGCTTGCCATGCTCGCCGCCCGCGAGACCTCCGACCGCCAGGTTTTCGCGGGTGTGATGGGGATCGCCGCTAAGGCGCTCATTGCCACCCGACCTACCGCAGTGAATCTCAGCCGCTCCGTCATGCACATGGTCCAAGAAGCGATGTCCGTGGCAGACCGTGAACCCCAGGCTCGGGCAGCGCACCTGCTGATGGCAGCTAAGCGGCTACACGCCGATGACCTTGCGGCCAATCGGAGACTCGGCACGTTCGGCGCACGTTTTCTGACAGGGAACCGAAGGCTGCTTACTCACTGTCATACGGGAGCGCTGGCCTGTGGCGGCTGGGGCACGGCCATCGGCATCCTGCGCACGCTCGGTGGTGAAGGTCGTCTGGCACACGTCTACGCCAACGAGACGCGTCCCTACCTACAGGGCGCAAGGCTCACCGCCTGGGAGCTGCAAACGCTAGGACTTCCGGTGACGCTTCTCACCGACGCCATGGGCCCTGCGCTGATGGCGTCCGGTGATATCGATGGCGTGGTGGTGGGCGCAGACCGCATCAGTCCCCGAGGGGATGTGGCCAACAAGATTGGAACCTACGCGCTCGCCATCGCGGCACGCTACCACAACTTGCCTTTCATCGTGGCCGCCTCGACCGCAACGATGGACCACGCTTGGGGTCCGGAGACGCGTATCGTCATCGAAGAGCGCTCCAGCGACGAGGCTGCGTTGATTCGCGGAGAGCGACTTGCGCCGGAAGGTGTCGCCTACCGCCATCCCGCCTTCGACATAACACCCGCCAGCCTCGTGACCGCCATCATCACCGAGAACGGTGTCTGGCATCCTCATGCCTGAACCTGGCACGGCGAGGAGCTTGTGGGGCGCGCCTAAAGAGGCGCAGCCGGACACGGAAAGGCTTGACCAAGCGCGCGTCTACACTACACTAACGGCCAATGATCGCGGGGTGGAGCAGCCAGGTAGCTCGTCGGGCTCATAACCCGAAGGTCGTCGGTTCAAATCCGGCCCCCGCAACTATATTCGCCCACCGCTATATTCGCCCACCGCTCTGGGTGGTGAAACCTATAATCGGCCGGATTTCATAGCCTGGTGTCGCCGTGCGGCGGGTCGTGGCCCGGGCCGGTGCCCAGGGCGCGGCTTAAGGGTATGGGTCTGCGGGCGTGTTCCTCTCCCTAGTAGGATAGGGAGACGTCGCGGGGGCAAGTTCTGAGTGCACGGTTTCTGAGTGCACGGTTTCTGAGTGCACGGTGCCGGGGGCGCATGCCCGGTGACAGCTTACGGCAGCGACTTTCGGGGGGTATTCTGGGCTTCCGCCACGTCGTCGCCATGCTCTAACGGCTGGCCTACGTCGTTCTTCGCGGCAGGGGAAGAGTTGCGCACAGAAGCGGCGGGTCCAGAGTCAGGCGTCTACGCGCAAGCACGTTTCCCCTCGCGCTGACGCTGCGAGATAGCGCGTACCATGGGGCAACTCGCAAACGGAGGCGTGCATATAGAGAATGAGGTTCAGCCGTACAATCTTCCGCGACGGCGAGCTCTAGCGCCGCATTGTTTTCTCTCGGGTTCGGGGGTGTGCGCGCTACGCTGGGGGGAGCCCATTCGGTCGGGGGCTGGATTGTTGGGCCGCTTGGGTCCAGGCTCTTTGCTATGGCGGCTTCATGTCGGTGATCAGTGCGATTGCGACGGCGCAGCCAGAGCATGTTTATCATCAGGCTGAGCTCGTGGATGCGGTGCTCGATGTGTGGGCACAGCGCGGTGAACTCAGCACGCGAGACGCCGAAAGATTTCGGCGCTTTAATCAAAGTGCTGGTGTGTCGAAGCGGCACCTAGCCTACCCTTTGGAGCGCTATCGAGGCATTAGGGACTTTGGTGACTCAAATGATCTTTGGATAGCGGCAGCAAAGCCACTCGCCGCGGACGTGCTTCGGGTGGCACTCAAGCGCGCATGCGTTGCGCCGCGGGACGTTGATGTCATTTTCTTCGCGAGCATCACTGGTATTGCAACGCCGTCTATAGACGCTCACCTCATCAACGCTCTCGGGTTAAACCCTGAAATTAAGCGGGTGCCGATTTTCGGACTTGGCTGCGCTGCGGGGGCCGCGATGCTTTCGCGCGCGCACGACTATTTGCTAGCCTATCCACGTGCGCACGTAGCCGTCGTCAGCGTCGAGCTATGCTCGCTGACGCTTCAGTCAGGCGACCTTTCCATCGAAAACTTGATCGCCACCTCGCTCTTTGGCGATGGGGCTGCTGCGGCTATCCTTTCTGGAAGCGAAACGGCGACAGTGGGACCGAGGATCATGCATACCCTCGCGCGCTTTTGTCCCGATTCAGAGCACCTGATGGGGTGGGCCATATCCGCGAGCGGCTTCAAGGTGAAGCTTTCTCGGGATATTCCCAGCCGGGTCGCGGCGCTTTTGCCGGGCGCTATCGACCGTCTGCTTCGAGCAGAGGGTCTCACTCGGACAGATGTAGGTTATTGGCTGCCGCACCCCGGCGGGCCGAAGGTATTGGACCATCTCGCCCAGACCCTCGCGTTGCCCGCCGAGGCCTTTGCCTTGAGCCGGGCACAGCTCAGTGCGTTTGGTAACCTGTCGTCGGCTACCATCATGTGGATTCTGGCCGCCCAGATGGAGGCACTGGAACGGCCCGTCACAAAGTCCCCGAAACATCGGCGATATGCTGTTGCCTTCGCGATGGGGCCTGGATTCAGCATGGAGCTGTTGCTGTTGAGCATGTAGGAGCTGAAGAACGCGTGCGTCGCGAGTCAGGGGGCCTGCGGTCACGCGAGACCCAACCACGAAGCCAGTGTTCAGCGCAAGCGTTTGTCTTGGATAAAAGCAAAGTATGAGTGGAACAATCGTTTGGTTTCTTGTGTGTATCTCGCTTCAGGCGGCCGAGCGCGTCGTTGAGCTATTTATCGCGCGACGAAATCGAGCATGGGCGCTGGCGCGCGGTGGGCAGGAGTTCGGCTCGGGCCACTACCCATGGATGGTCGTGGTGCATACGCTCTTTCTAGTCGCATGTTTAGCCGAGGTGGCTTTGGTGCCCACTCAGGTGTCCTGGGCCTGGGCGGTGACGTTTACCGCAATAGTGCTGGCGACAAATGGGCTGCGCTATTGGGTCATTCTGACGCTCGGGCGGCTCTGGAATACGCGTGTCATTTGCGTGCCTGGGGCGCAGCGCGTTACCACCGGTCCCTTCCGCTGGCTGACCCACCCGAACTATATTGCCGTCGTGGTTGAGATGGCTGCCTTGCCATTGATTCACGGAGCTTGGCGGACGGCGCTTCTTTTTTCTATCGCCAACGCGGTCGTGCTCACCACGCGCATTCGTATCGAAAATGATGCGCTGCGCAGGGTCTACTACGAACCTGGCCGTGGTGAGAGCGCTACAGGGATTGGATAGTGGGTCTGCCTGAGGTCATCATTGTCGGGGCCGGACCCGCTGGCCTTGCGACAGCCATCGCGCTGCGGCTTGGCGGGCACGAGGTGCGCGTCTTGGAGAAGCGGCATCCACCCATCGATAAAGCCTGCGGCGAGGGACTTATGCCCGCTGGCGTGGCGCGCCTGCGGTCGCTTGGTGCGCTGCCCGAGGAAAGTGTTCCGCTGGCGGGTATCCGCTACGTGACAGCGTCGGGCCAACAAGTCACGGCTCAGTTTCCTGAAGGTCACTATGGTTTGGGTGTGCGGCGCCTCGCGCTGCATGCAGCCCTCGCGGCCCGCGCCTCCGAACTTGGCGTCGAGCTGCACTGGGGCACGCACGTCACAGGATTTTTCGGGGGGGGACTGCGAACCTCCGCTGGGGTGCAGAGCGCAAAGTGGTACGTCGGAGCTGACGGGCTGCACTCCACGCTCAAGGATTTCGTCGGACGTGGCGCCGAGGTTAGCGCGCCCGTGGCTGGTCGCGTGCCACACGCGCTGCTACCGAAAGATGTGGTGGGCCTTTTAGGCCGCTCCGCCGCGCGAGCACGTGAGGCATTGAAGTGCACCGCGCATGCTGGATCTCGGCCCGCGCGTTACGGCATTCGGCAACATTTTCTGATTGCGCCGTGGTCACCCTATGTCGAGGTATACTGGCATGAGACCTGCGAGGCGTATGTGACGCCTGTAGGTCCAAGGTGCGTCGGCATTGCGTTCCTTTCCGGCGAGCGCCCCGCAAGCTTTCCCAGACTAATTGCGTATTTTCCAGAGCTCGCACGCAGGCTCAATGGGGCCACCCCCACATCGGAAGTGCGAGGCGGCGGTCCCATGTGGCAGCCATGCGCACGGCGTGTGCGGGACAACGTCGCGTTAGTTGGCGATGCCGCCGGCTATCTCGACGCGATCACAGGCGAGGGGCTGACGCTCGCTTTTGAGGATGCGCATCTGCTTGCAACGGCGCTAGATAAGCACGCCTGGTCCAGCTACGCATCCGCTTCTCGGCGTGTGCGCCGGTTACCTGAGACCATCATCCGTGCCTTGCTTATGCTCCAGGCGCGTCCTCGGTTGACGGCCCGGCTACTTGCAGCGCTATGCGCGTCACCCAGCCTCTTCACCCATATGATACGCATGAACTGCGGGCTGGTTTCGCCCTGGCATGTGCCTCTAGGTGGGCTTCTGAGAGCGGGGGTCCACATCGCTGTCCCGCGGCTGGGTCAGCCGCTAGGCGGTAACGGGGGCGCGTGAGCCATAGATCGCGTCGTAGAGTGCGATCGCTCCCCGCACGATATCGAGCGCCGTGTCGCGGCCTAGTGGACGGTCAACGACCACTTCCTTTTGTTCGAGGGTCTTGTAATCCATGAAAAACTGACGCACTTCGTTGAGCGTATGTTTCGGTAGTTGGTCAAGGTCGGTAAATTCGCGCCAGGCTGGATCGTATTTCGAGATGGCAATGATTTTATCGTCGGCGCCTTTCTCGTCACGCATGCGCATCACGCCAATGGCGTGGGCATCGACGAGCGTGAGCGGGTGCACCGGTTCTTGCCCGAGGACGAGCACGTCGAGCGCGTCCTCATCCTCGCATAACGTGCGGGGAATAAAGCCGTAGTTGGCCGGATAGTGCATCGATGAGTAGAGCACCCGATCAAGACGCAACATGCCGGTGTCCTTGTCGAGCTCATACTTGTTCTTGGAGCCCTTCGGGACTTCGATGACGACCGGGAACCCGGTGTCGACAAGTGCTTGGTTCCAGTGAATATCGTGCCAGGGGTGCATATGCGGTGTTCTCGTGTTTCTCTGGATAGGGCTTGCACGTCATCGATCCCGCCGCGGCCGGGGGGGATTCCTCCGCGAGTCGTTGCCGCCGTGCCGTCGCTTAGCGTGCGCGCAGACCGCAGGGTTCGGCGTCCATTTAAGCCCGCCAAGGGTGTCACGTTACCCCGAACGTTGCCAGTCGTGTATCCGGCCATTAGGCGCGCCTGCAGAGAAGCGTTACGATTCTCTTGCCCATGCACTCGCCGCATTGAGGCGGTCCAGCCGATGCGCGATAGGCGAGCCACTAGTGTCGATATGCTGCATCTGAGCCGGCCCTGCGGTTTTCGCCGAAAATCCCACGCGTGTCTCTAGCTAAAGGTGCTCCCGGGCGGCGCGGCTGTGAGCGCGCACGAGAGCACAGGCTCTCAACCCGCGCAGGCCGCTCGCTTAAACTACGCGCTAGTTTCGGTGTGCGCCTCGGGTCGCGCGCCACGCGCGCATGAGGCAGGGTTGCTCGTGTGGGTGGATAGATGACATGCATGTGTATGTAATATAATGATAAATGGGTACATATGTCATCGTCGCCACCATGGATTCATGCCGAAAATACACATCTTTTTTTAGGTGCATATTTTGCAGCGAGAACGGCATGGTGCATTCAGAATGCAGACAAGAAGTGCCGACACGCACTCTCGGTATAGCCCTCGCGCTCACCCTCGGTTCCTTTGGCTGTCTTGCGGCGCGAGACGCAAGCGATGCCGGGAACGCGGAGACGGGTCCCGGTCAGTGCGAGCCGTTTTGCGGCGCGCAGCGGACACAGCTTGCACCGTGTCCGGAGGGGATGGCTCGGGTAGAAGAGCCCATTTCCTTCACGATGCCGGCGCCGGATTCGATTCACCAGTCGGATCTCGGCCGTCCGACCACCGCCAACTTCGAGTTCTTCGAGGGACTCGATGGAGCAAGTCTTTTCCCGGGAGCTGAAATACAGACCAAGCCACAAAATCGTATGGAACACAGCATGTGGACCTCAGAGACTCGGCAGGGCTCTCAGGCACGTGTCTCCATTTGGTTCGCTTCTTTCGAAACGTCGCAGGCAAGCGCAAATCGCTACGCGGCGTACACGGCAATGCAGATCCGTAACACCTACGCTGTCGATACCACCCGAACACTTATGCGTAACGCGCCTTCGCGGGCGGTCTTCTATCTCTCAAACATCACGTCCGGCGCTAGCTACTCCATGGTTCTTAGCGGCCGAGCCAGTCAGTTCCATCGTGGCGTGGCGGCGCGGCTACCCTTTCTTGGGGGTATTGGTGCGGGGATCGGCAGGTTTGCATCGAGTCAAGGGCTTGAGGTGCGAAGCGTAGGCAAAGGTCTCACTCCCAAGGGGGGAGATGCGATCTTTGCGTTCGATCCCGGTGAAATTGAGCGTCACTATGAAGCGACGGCCGAGGGAGCGGTGCCGATTACGGTCGAATACAAGAGTATTCCCGACGTGTGTGTGCCCAGCCAGGATGGATTGCCATGGCTGCGGCCCATTCCCGTAGACATTTATTTTGATGAGATCCGCGTCTATAAAGCGAGCGGTGACACCTGGCAGCTCGCGCCCACCTGTCACATCGACAATCGCGAACAGATCCTTGTGAATCGCGACATTCCCGCCTGGTCGATGGGGCGTCCGGTCGAAGACAATCTGCTTCACGATGCATCGCGCGGGCCCTCGGGCGCGCACGCGGGCTACGGCAAGTATGCGATGGCGTGGGGCGAGCGCCTCATGTTGCTGCCTGGCTCGGAGCTGCGCTGTTCAGTGGCTGGCATCATCAGTGGGGGGCATCCGATCCCACCGGCACAGTTTACAGTCAAGATAGAGAACTACGGACTGAATCGTAATACGGGCAAGCTTCAGATGGGCGCGTACGACAGCAAAGCGGACTACTACGTCGACTACCGCGTCGAGTTTCCCACCTTGCCAGAGTTCGCCGACCTGCCCACGCAGCTCCACTAGGAAACGGGGAGAGCCCTATGTCACACCCGCTAAACACTCACCTTACTTGGCTTGGCGCTGTGCTTTGCGGTGCGTGTCTGAGCAATCAGGGCCAGCCAAACGACGCGCCGGCAGCAGACGAAGCATGTGCGCCTTTTTGCGAGGCCTCTGCGGTTAATGTGCCGTGTCCCACCGGCTTCGCGCGGCTTAGGGCGCCGCTCGAGTTCAGCGGCCCTCCGCCGGATGGTATCGACCGCAGCGACCTGGGGCGGCCTCTTACGGCAAACTTCGAGTTTATCGAAGGTGCCCAAGGGGTGGGCCTATTCCTCGGTGCCTCGTCACAAACGGAAACGGTCAATTCACTGACAAGTCATCTTTGGAATGCTGAAGATACCTTGAGCGCCAAGGCCAACCTTAACCTCTGGATTGCGCAGGTAGGTTCAGGGTCTATCGCCACGCAGCGGCATGCGTCGTTCACGCTTGCCCGGACGCATCAGGTTCACCGTCTCGAGGCAGACGCCTCGCTCCAACGCGAGTTGCCCCCAGGCGCTACCTTTTACCTTGCAGAGGTTTCCACTGGCGCCAGCTATACCATGATCTTCCACGGCGACATAAGTCGCTTTCATTCGGGCGTAACGGCGCGCATTCCCTCGCTACCACGCGTCGGTATCAGTGCGCGTTCCTACGCCGACAGTCACGGCTTGCAGGTGTCGCACATTGGACGAGGCATGATCCCCAAAGACGGCAATGCGATTTTTGCTTTCGACCCGGAAGTGACGATGCGCAACTACAATATTGACGAGACCGAGAGCGTCCCCATCGGCGTGAAGTACCGAACGATTCCTGATGTGTGCGTGCCAGTCTCGCAACGCTTGGTGTGGCTGGACCCCATCCAGGTGAACGTGCATTTCGATCGACTGCGAGTGTACAACGGAGGTGGTCAAAGCTGGCGTCTGACTCCGAGGTGCCGCATCGGCGCCCGCGAGCAGGTCCTCGTCACACCGATGCCCGAACCCTGGGCCTCGGGGCATCCTGTCGAATCGGGCAGCATCGTTGACGGGACCCGCGGGCCTAACGGCTACACAGGTTACACGCCTTACGATGTGGGCTGGGTAGAGACCTTTGCGATGCTTCCAGGCACCGAGCTCGTGTGCAGTCTCGAAGGTTTGACCTCCGGCAAATCCCAACCGTTGCCCGCAGCTAACTTTTCGCTTCACGTTCGAGACGCCGGCGAGAACACCGTGGTTTCCGACAAGATAGGTGGTTTCGATAGTGACGTCGACTACTGGCTTGACTACCGCGTCACCTTCGGACCGTCTACGTCTTCATGAATATACGTGTGGTTGCCAGCCCGCGGCCCCGGAGCTTCGGGCGTAAGCGTTCGGTAGGTCGGGCATGCTAAAAATCTGCGGGTGCATGCAAGCGGGTCTTAGGGTGCCGCGCCAACCTTTAGGTGTTTGACAGAGAAGTTCCGAAATTCACTCCTGAACACTCCGGTGGCCACGTCAAATATCTCCCCCCGCTGAACAGTTGCCAGCGTCTAGCCCTCCAGGCGTAGAAGCAGGTTTGCGAAATCTTCCGGCGGTGGGACCGAAAAAGCGACCGGTGCGCCTGAACGCGGGTGGCGAAACACCACTTTGTGTGCGTGGAGCATGTGTCGTGAGGCGGGAATGGGTTTGCCGCTAAAGTCTTTCATATAAACCCGTTCGCCGACGAGTGGCGCGCCGGCTTCGCTCAGATGAATACGTATTTGATGTTGCCGTCCTGTCTCGAGTCGGCACGCGACGAGCGACGCGCCTTGGAGGCGCTTGAGCGGTGCAACATGCGTGATGGCCAGCTTTGCGTGGGTGGGTTGCGCACTTGTTTTAGCGCAGCTCCGTTCGAAGCTGCCCCGTAGGCCATCGCCGCGATTCTCAACAAGATGTGAGCGGATGGTGGTCGCTAGGAGCTCCCCGTGAACAATGGCCAAGTAGGAGCGTTCGATGGTGTGGTTAAAAAGCTGAGCTTTCAGTGCCCGCGTGGCGTCGCGATTGCGGCTCACCACGAGCAAACCACTCGTATCTGCATCGAGTCGATGCACCATCGACAGCGATGCGTTCTTCAGTCCCCGCTGGTCGACGGCCAAGCGAACCCGTTCGAGCATGCTGTCCTGTGACCTGTCACCAACCGGTACGGTGATGAGTCCAGCTGGCTTGTCTACAATCAGCATGTCGCGGTCCTCAAAGAGGATCGTGGCCCGCGGCAGGTTGCCGACCCGCAGGCGTGGCGCATGAAGCTTGAGTTCGAGCACGTCACCCAAGGCGAGCCGCTCCGCAGGGTCCGCGGTGACGCAGCCGTTGACCCAGGCCTTGCCGCTTGAGCAGAGCTGGCGTGCCCGCGCCCAGGAGTAATCAGGCGATAAGGTGCGAATGCAGGCGGCCAGAGTCTTGCCAGCGAGCGATTCATCGACCTGCAGTATGCTCACGCCCCGCAGGTTATATGCGACCGAGGTCATGCTCAAGCCGATCAGGCACGCGTCGAGCGCTGGCTCATGCGAATCAGCCAAGCGCTATGCTTTGCAGGCTCGCTGCACTCGAGATGCACGGGATTCGTCTTCGCCGTTGCGTACGCTTCAGTCTGAGGTTGAAGCATTGCGACCTTAAGCTCGCCTCTCCAACCGTCTCGCATTCATTCAAGTCTCGCCATTCCCGACGGGTACGTGGCTCCAGGGCCCGCGAATGATATCAGGGCGACTCAGAACCGGGTTCGGGTCGCTCTTGCCTCTACGCCTTTGCGCTGTCCTGCCCAACAGCCCGCCGGGCTCAATCTCTTTATTGAGATATTAATACGCATCAGCTTAAGGGTGAGCCGCTACAGCCCCGGGGTTCGCTGCTGGGTTCGCCGCGCGCCTTCAATCGCTCACGCATGCAGGCCGGGGTTCCGGCGAGCACGTGGCTGCAGGGCCCGCGGAGGGTCTCGGGGGGACCCACAATTGGGTACGGAGCTGTGCGCAGTGCCCAATTGTGGGGGGCTCCGGAGGGTGCGCCTGCGCG
>SLQV01000120.1 GCA_007131285.1 Myxococcales bacterium | reverse complement strand
TGGCCATACTGTCCGCAGTTCAAGATTTCCGCAGGCCCGCTTCGACAGTCTGTGCTGATTACGCGAACTCCTGCCGCTAGTGCTTCAACCACTACGTTTCCAAAACCCTCCCAGTTTGACGACAATACAAAAGCGTCCGCATGCTTAAGAAAGTCGGCTGGGTTGGAGCGAAACCCCGGCATCAACACACTATCGGCAACGCCAAGCTGCTGCGCCATATGAACTAGCTCACTCCGACACCCACCCTCCCCAAGAATCAAAAGCCTTGCATCACGTCGTTGACGAAGTTGCGCTAGCGCCCGAAGCAATACGTCGAAACCTTTTTGACGCTTGAGCGAACCTATCGCGATGAGCCGAACAGGACCATCAAGCCATGACGCAACTAACCTCCGATCCGCTTCTGCTATCTCGACAGGTACCGCCCTACTCACTGGGTTGTAGATAACCTTTATTCGATCTCGTCTTAGCCCAGCGACTTCCGCTAGGCTTTCCGCTACGCCCCGCGAGACGGCAACAACGCCATGACATGGGCGATAGATGCTACGACCAAACCACCTGAGAGCCTTACGTTCTCGACTCTTTAGTGACGGGGTCACGCGGAAATCGACGTGCTCGCTCGCCACCAGGCGCATAGGTTGCCGCGAAAAGCGAACGGCGCTCGCCGCGATTGCTGTCAGAGGCCACATGGCCACTAGCATGGCACTCGGCCTGCGCGCGCGCAGATAAAGGAGAAGCGGAGGGAGCACGGTGCGTCCACGGGCTGCTTCCAAACTGACAACAGGGAACTTGGCTCGGGCTTCGTCGAGAAACTCGCCTCGCGCCTGCATCAATACAAACTCCACCCTGTGGCCGTTTCGCGCGAACTCGTAAGCGAGGTCGAGGGTCACCCGCTCAGCCCCACCACCCCGGAGGTCAGGTAAAAGGAGAGAAATCATTTAGGATAAACCTTTTTCTGTACGCGTTTGGCCACTTGTACGCATCTTCGAAGCCAGTTGTCCTTAGTCATCCAGAGGTAGAATCTACAGTATAAAGAAGCAACTTGACGCGATACACCTTTCCGCGGGACCGACTCCTTTGTCAGCCGTTCGACATAATCGTCTACTACGTAGCGATTCGCATAACGAATCCCAGCGAGTGAGAGTTGTTTGCGCTCTTCGGTAGAAGCGCCGAGGTACCACTCTATTAGCTTTTTCAGATCATGCCTGTCAGCAGATTTGTCTTGCTCACCCAGATTGCCGAATGGCGCTGAATCAATGAAGCCGTGAGCACCATGCTCGTCATCAACGAGCGCCAAAATAGTTGGAACACCGAGTTGGGCAGCCTGAAGCGCAGCGGTCCCCATACCGACAAAAAGATCATACTCGGAAACGATTTCATCGAACTGATTCAGTGCAATGGCGCCGTGGAACCTTAGGCGGTCGGATACACCGTGGACTCGCACCAACTCGGCAAGTCTCGGCTCCTCGCGTCCGTAACCGAAAATGTCACAGGTCACGTCCCGTCCCTCAGCCACCAGCTTCGCAAGGATGCTAGGGAATGCGAAATTGTAGGCCTTGAACTTCACTATCCGCCCGACACTCACAATTCGTAATCGGCCGCTATTGGATGAGCATTTCCAGCGTGGCACTCGCTCATCAATCGGAGCGGGAACAATACTATTCGCAGAAAGGTCGAGTCCGAGAAAAGTGCTATGAGTCGCACGGCACTGCTCGTTCATGAAAACAAGATTTTGTAGACCGATGGCGTGTGCAAGAAATCGATTCAATAGATGAACATGCCGACTCTCCGTCTCACGCATAAGGTCCCGAGGATGCAAGACGGTAAGGCTAAGCGAAGCTGATTCAAAGACTGGATTTGCCATAGCCAGCCCTTGCAACAGGAAGCCGACTGGAGCGGCCTCAGGCGAAAAAGCAACTATATCAAGTTTCCGTGTTTCCCCGGCAACTTGAGAAACTATCCTATCAAGCCACCTTTTTGGACTGTCGTGAAAGTCTAATCTGATAGTTGCGGGTACGTCTGACAACGGAGTCGACCCCCTGCATACCACGAAAACTGTATCTTTGCGGCTTCGTGCAAGCGCCATCTCGCGTAGTACTATGCTAGGAATACCTCCCGGTCGGTCCATACTCTCGTAGATCAATACAGATACGCGCGTTCTGCAGCTTACGCAGGCACGGGTTTCATACCCTCCTACCTGACCAACCGAACCGGATCGCGTCGCGGCACCATGAGGCTGGTCGTCATCTTCTAGTTCTCTATGCCGAATCGAGGTGCCGCCTGTGTTGTATAGAGATGTATTCAAGGGACACCAAACACTACGCACGACTGGCAGATCTCACCCAAACGCTTATTTAGGAGATCAACAATATTTGTAGTCAGCTTCATACGGATAACCGAACCGCGAAGTCAATTGAATGCTAGCTGCGCAAAATCCAACTGCTCGTTTTTGTACAACACTCAGATTGCCAGAAGGTGACACGGGCATCCCGTCAAATATGACCTAGCAAAAACACTAGCGACATCTGCTGCTCGCCGCAAGGTGAGGGCGCGAGCGGTTGGACCTGCCCGGGTTTGATGGAGAGCTAAACTGAGCCCAGGCTGGGCTCAGGAGAAGCTTGAATCGCAACGGAGACGAGAAGAAAGTTCAGCGAAGAGTTTAAACGGGAAGCGGCATGCGTGAGCGGTTAAGCGACAACCTCGTTGGAAACTAGGGCATTTTTGGATTTTTAGCGGATCTTGGGGGTGCGGGTGAGGTGAGCCAGCCTCTCAAGCGGTCTAGGACGGAAGGGCGCCTGCGCCAGTTGGGGTCGCTGCCCATGAAAAACAGGCGGTCGGCGATAAAGTCCCATTCGTCCTCGGCGTCTCTGGCAGTAAGCAGCATCGCCGCAGCGACTCGATGCGCCATGATGGCCATTATCTTGGCTGCAGCCTGATGGTGAATAGCCTGGTGTTTGCGGACTTTCGCGCTTGCTTGCTTTTTTATTTGCGCAGGACTCACGACGCCGCACTCGCGCATCCGGTGGTAGCAGGCGATGAGATTGATAATGATGGACGCGACGTAACCGTTTAGGGGGGGGCAGGGCAATCGAGTTCTAGGCATGAGCTGGTGGCTGTCCCTTGATGAGCTGGAGGAGGTAGTGGCGGTCGAAGCCTGCGCGCTTTCGGGAGTTGGCGACGCCGAGCTTTCGTGAGGGGTCTTGCTTGACGAGAGCGAGGACGAAATCGCGGAGGGTGGTCATGTTCGCGGCAGCGTTCTTGGCGCGGTGACGGGCCTCGTCTTCGCGAAATGCCATGTCGAGGACCCAGTGGAGCTCATTCTCGATAGCCCAGTGGCCGCGGACGATGGCGCCGATATGTTCTGGGGTGCTGAAGGGTGCGTTGATGCAGCGCCTGCTAGACGCGGAGCTGGAAGCGCATCTTGGGCTGCAACTGGAGCGAGTGGACGAGGTCCCGGACGCGTCTGAGGAGCCAGAAGGCGAACGAAATCGGCGGAATGGCTACAGCCCGAAGACGGTCCACACCGAGTCTGGGCCGGTACCGATCCAGGTACCCCGAGACCGGCAAGGCGGCTTTGAACCGCGCCTGGTCAAAAAGCATCAGCGTCGGATTGAGGGCTTCGATGAGAAGGTCATCGCGCTCTACGCCCGGGGCATGACGACCCGGGATATCGCAGCCCATCTCGAAGA
>SLQV01000051.1 GCA_007131285.1 Myxococcales bacterium | reverse complement strand
GTGTTCAGTGCGCACGGCCAGAACTTCGTGAAGACCATGCTGCGCCTCGGCGCTGAGCGCGCAAGCCTTCGCGTCGTCGGCGACCAGGTAGGCGGCCCCACGCCCGCCGCGGCCATTGCCGACCTGCTGCTGCGCCTTGCCGCGCGCTTCGCTAGTGCGGATGGCGCCGCACATGGACGCGCCGAGGCGCCAGGCGGGCTTTACCACTTCTCCGGCAGCCCAGATGTGAGCTGGGCGGACTTCGCCCGCGAAATCTTCCGGCAAGCACGCCTCCAGGTCACCGTTGAGGACATCGCCACCGCTGAGTACCCCACGCCCGCCCAGCGGCCGGCTAACTCGCGTCTTGATTGCAGCGCAACGGAGGCCGCACTCGGCGTGCCTCGGCCCGATTGGCGTGTCCATCTCGCGGCCACCTTGCAGGCCCTCGGCTATAACCATACGGCGTGAGAGGCGGTCTGGGCCGCAGCCCCGCACCGCAACAGCATCCTGCCGGCAAATGCCGGCTCCGAACGCTAGCAAACAGGTGAACGATGAAAGAGCGCAAAGGCATTGTATTGGCCGGGGGGACCGGGTCGCGGCTCCATCCGGTGACGTTGGGCATCTCCAAGCAACTGATGCCCGTCTACGACAAGCCGATGATCTACTACCCCCTCAGCGTGCTCATGCTGGCGGGTATCCGGGAGACCGCCATCATCACCACGCCCCACGACCAAGCGCAGTTCAAGCAGCTCCTGGGTGACGGCAGCCAGTGGGGCATCTCCCTCACCTACATCACCCAGCCGTCGCCCGACGGCCTGGCCCAGGCCTACACGCTCACCGAAGCGTTCCTCGACGGCGCCCCTTCGGCCATGGTGCTCGGCGACAACATCTTCTTTGGCCACGGGCTGCCGGAGCTGCTGGCCCGGGCGGGCACCAAGCGCGAAGGCGGCACCGTATTCGGCTACCGCGTCTCTGACCCCGAGCGCTACGGCGTCGTCGACTACGACGCCTCCGGCGCTGTGCGTGAACTCATCGAAAAGCCCGCCAAGCCGCCGTCGAACTACGCCGTCACCGGCGTCTACTTTCTCGACGGCTCTGCTCCCGAAAAAGCGCGCTCGCTTAAGCCCTCCGCCCGCGGCGAACTCGAAATCATCGCCCTGCTTGAGTGCTTCCGCAAAGAGGGCTCGCTCAATGTCGAGATCATGGGCCGGGGCTACGCCTGGCTTGACACCGGCACCCACGGCAGCCTTCTCGACGCGGGCAACTTCGTCCGCACCCTCCAGTTGCGCCAAGGCACGCAAGTCGGCTGCCCCGAAGAAATCGCCTACGAACAGGGCTGGATAGATGCCAAAGAACTCGCTGCCCGCGCCGACATCTTCGGCAAAAGCGACTACGGCGCCTACCTCCGCGGCCTCCTAGAGGTGCCCGTTTAGGGAAGTGGGTCTCCCGGTGTGCTTCCGAAGCGGCTCCCCGTCCACTTGCTCTTCGCCTTGGATTTTTGGCTCTTTTGGGCCTCTTGGGCGGTTACGCTTGGCCGAGCTGCGCGCTGGCGGTTGCGATGGCGCTTTCTGCTTCTGCAAGGGTAGCGCGCTCGGCATCTGTGGGGGGCCGCAGACCATGGCTGGCGAGGCGCGCCTGCTGGCCCAGGGCAAAGAGGCCGGCGTAGGCCGGTAGTTTGCCGAGGCGCCGCCCCACCTCCACGCAGGCGGAGTAGGGTTGTCGGCGCAGGTGTTTGAGCGCCGCGTAGGTGCCCGCCAGACTTGATGCCCCGTAGGTGCGTAGCTGCAGCCGCGAATCGGCTTGGTACACGTAGCCGAGTGCCGGTAGCCGCGCGTAGGTCTGCCCAAGTAGGTAACGGGTGATGAAGTCAAAGTCTTCGCCCCGGCGCAGCCGTGCATCGAAGCCTACCTTGGCCGCCCGCTCCCGCCGCAGCAGCGCCGTCGGCGAGCGCACCGGCATCGGGCCCACCCGAAGATGGCGGAAGAACGCGGGCCCAGCCGCGTCAAGCGTGGCGACACCCAGCACGCGCGCATCGCACGCCTCGCGCACGCTCCGCGCTTCTGCCTCAGCGCGTCCCAGGACCACCGCAAAGCCTGTATCCACCAACGCACACGCCGGCTCTGCACGGAGGAGCGCCACCTGCGCTTCAAGCTTGTGGGGCAGCAGCCAGTCGTCCGCGTCGAGAAACGCACAAAACTCGCCGCGCGCCTCGGCCAGCGCCGCCGCCCGTGCGCTGCCCCGCCCAAGATTGCGCGGCAGCCGCACGCAACGCAGCCGGCTAGCCCCCCAGGTGCCGGCGCAGCGCGCCACCAGCGCCGCGCTGCCGTCCGTCGAGCCATCATCGACGACAATCGCCTCAAAGTCCTCAAAGCGCTGCAGCCGCAACGAAGCAAGCGCCCGCAGCAGCGTCCCCCGCATATTGAACGTCGGTATCAGCACCGACACCTGAGGCCTCCCCCGCATCCAGCACAGCATGGGCCCGGCGTGTGCCACCCGCCAAGCGCCCGCTGCCATCCGAGTTTCGACGGCATGCGCTTACGCGTTTAGGCAACGAAAACGCAGCGCATTGATGTCAGGTGGCGCACCGGCGTGGCCTACGAGGGCGCGTGTCGCGCTTCGGCGAGGTCGAGAAGCGCATGGGTCATGGGGCTAGGCGCATCGAAATAGATCGAGTATGCGTTTTTCGCAGCACACCGGTGCCATGTTCGCCGTGGGGCCTTCGGCCTAGACATGACAGGTCCGCCGGCAGCCGGAGGTGGCTTCTTTTAGGGGGCGCGGCGTTCCCGTGCCAACCCGACGCGCACGCTAGGCACTTATTTCGGCGGGCAAGCACAAGGCACTCGAGATGACATCGTATTTGAAGGGCTGCCCGGCCGTTCCCGCGACCGCGGCCCGAGAGAAACCTATTGGCGTTCAATGTCTAGCGTGGGTGGCATGGGTGCCCGGCGGTTTCCATCCCTCGACATCAACGAAGTCGAGGGGGAAGCGTTCAGGGGATCTCGATAGCGAAAGGCTGAAGGGAAGGGCAAGCGGGTATTGGGACCCCGTGCGCAGCTTTAGGCCACTTCTTGAGGCGCCGTGGGGGCGGGTTTGCGGGATTCACTCCCAAAAAACCAGGGTGCATTCTGTAAAATGCCTCCTGGACACTTGCCGTCGAAGCCGCGGCATGGCGCCCGGCCCGGAGACGTTCTAACTATCTGCGCGCAAAGTCGGAGGGGGGCTTGCTATTTGAGGGGGCTCCTTCATCCTTTGGCGCGGAGGACGCTGGAGCATGGCAGGGACTTACGCAGATTTAATCCAACAAGTGCGGTCGCAGATCAAGACTGTCTCGCTGGAAGCGCTGAAAGCAGAGCTTGAAAGCGCCGAGCGGCCGCTCCTCATCGACGTGCGTGAGTCGGACGAGGTGCGCAAAGGCTTCATCCCGGGCGCGCTGCACCTGCCTCGCGGCTTTCTGGAGATTCAGGTCGAAGGCAAGGTGCCGCAGAAAGATGCGCCCATTGTCGTCTATTGCGCCGGCGGGACACGCTCCGCCTTAGCCACGCAAACGCTTCAGGGCCTTGGTTATACCGCCGTGCGCTCCGCCAACCCGGGCTTTGTCCAGTGGAAGGACCGCGGCTACCCCATCGAAACGCCGGTGGCCTTCACCGACGCGCAGCGCGACCGCTACATGCGCCACCTGATGCTGCCGGAAATCGGCGAGAAGGGGCAGAAGAAGC
>SLQV01000012.1 GCA_007131285.1 Myxococcales bacterium | reverse complement strand
TGCCCAATTGTGGGGGGCTCCGGAGGGTGCGCCTGCGCGCCTGAGCGCCCAGCCCCCCTGGGCCCCCGCGGGCCCCGCAGCCACGCGCTCGCCGGGACCCCGGCCCACCGGGACGCGCCCGCCGGGCGCCCACACACGCGAACCCCGCTGCCGGCTAGGCTCAACCTCTTTCTTCAGCGTATTAGGCGCCTCAGCGCTCGTTCTGACCCTTCTCGCCTATCTCGCGCGTTCCCAAGGGTTTGCTGCGGTATTTGGCTGTGGGCGCTCAAGCACAGGCCATCAACCGAACACGCCGCGCGCTCAACCTTTCATGTGTGCATCATGTTGAGCGCCGCTTCTAGGCTCGAGCCAGCCGTGAAGCCGTCGGCAGCGTGTTGTTTCAGTGCGGTTGCATAACGCGCCAGCCGGGTGTCCAGAGGAACGCGCAACTCAGGTTGCAATCCTCTAAGTTCGGCACCGCCAAACTCACTCGCATCGAGAAAGTCGATGGCATGAAACTCGATGCCAACGGTGGAATGGTGGGCAAGAGTCCGGGCAAGTGGCCTGACGGCGCGGTCCGGAAGCAGCGCGATGAATGTCCCAATCCATGGCAACGCGCCTGCGCGGGCGGGTGTGCACGTGATAGGCCACTCGACCAAGCCGGAGCCACGGCGCTGAAACGAGGTGCCGTCCATGCGGTAGGGCAGGGATGGCGCGCAGAGGACGCGCGGATCACCTAGAACCGACGCCGAGGGGCGGTGACGTCTTGAGGTTAGGCTTTGCAGCCACTTGACGCCGATGGCTAGCCCTTTCGCCGCGATATAAGCCGGCGAGCGCATCAGACTCGCGTCGTAGCGGTAGCCAGCTGCCTGAATAATGTGAGCGAGCTCCGTCGAGAGGGTGTAACCAGGTGCCCGGAAGCCCTGTGGATAGCTGCCTAGCGCCTCGGCGATGCGCATGCCGCTACCTGCAACCTCCGCTTGCTGCAGGCCCCGCGGAAGTTGCGAGAGCGCGTAGGGATGCGAGTGGCTGTGGCTCGCTATCTCGTAGCCATCGTTGATCCAGGCTCGCAGCTCACGACCGAGTCCCTGGACGAAATCCAGGTGTATCGTCGGCAGAAAGAGCGTCGCCCGCGCCTGATTCGCGTCGCAGAACCGACGCAGGCGCGGCAGGGCTTTGCGATAGATCGGCAGGATGTCCGCTTCGCCGCGCGAACGCGTGCCGAGGCGCCCGCTGCGCCCGTGAATGGCGCGGTAGCAGGCCAGGTCATCAAGGTCGATGGAGAGCGCAAGTATCTTGGTTGCAGCGGCCATGTCAGCCTAAGCGCGCGGTCCAAGCACGCGTACCAGGCGTCCAAGGTCGCGCAGTACGCGCGGCACCCGGCGGAATAGATGCACCGAAGGGGGGCGCTTTTCCAGTACGCGTACCGGTATCTCCTTCATGGGAATACCCGCACGCTGGGCGCGAATAACCAGTTCGGACGCGAAAAGGTCGTGCTCAACCTGACAGGCCTGTACAACCGGCAGGACATCCTCGCGGCTGAACGCTTTCAGTCCGTGGGTATCTGTGCCTTTAAAGCCGAGAGACAACCGCAAAAGGCCGCTCATCACCTGGGTCGCTACCTGACGCACCCGAGGTCGCTCATCTGCTGCCCCTACAGCGCGCTTTGACCCGATGACAAAACGGGTGGTCCCGGCGCGCAGGAGTCCTAGCGCCTCCACGTGAAAATCGCTGTCGCATAGGTCAATCTCCTCGCAGATGACCCATGCCCCTGTCGCCGCAAGCAAGCCTTCGCGCAACGCGCGTCCGTAGTTGGGTTCGTCTACTTCAATCAAGCGTAGCTCGGGTGTGCGGGCCTGAAGCGCCTGCACCAGGCGGACACTCCCATCGTTACAGCCGTTTGCTGCAACGATGACCTCAAAACTATCGCAATGACTGCGCGTCTGGTCGATGAGGTCAACTAGCGCGGAACGCACAATGGCCGCTTCGTTGTAGATCGGAATGACAATGGAGAGCGCAAGAGTCATGAGTTCATTTTCGCGGGCGCGGTGGAGCCTAGCACCACTTCTGCTGAGTCGAGTTCTAGCGTGACTTCCTGCTCGGCGTAGAGAAGTGCGCTTTGGCCCCGGTTTAGGGCTGGGTCGCCTTCAACGCCAGCCAGCGTGACACTGCCGCGCACGACGGTGAGGCTAGACCACGGCCAGGTCGGCATCCAGCGAACACTTCCCGTCCCCCGCGCGCAAGCCAACGTAAGATCACGATGATGGAGTGGCCGATAGTTTGTCTCAGCGATGGCGTCAGCCGAGACCTGCGCGTGTCTCGCTGCGCAGGTGCCGTTTCCATCACCGCTGGCGCACGCGATAAGAACGTCCAGGGTCGCGTATGTCGAAGACAATTTGGCGTGGGGCAAGCGTGCATGAAGGGCTGCGCGGGCGTGCCAGCGGGTCGCAGCGAGAGCCGCCTCTAGGTGGAGCGGTCGCGCATTTCCTGAGTGCGAAGGGAGGCCGTCGCGCCCGTAGCGCCGGTTCCAATCCCAAAAGCGCAAGGTGGTGCCTGCGTCGCCAGGCGCGGTCCTTTGCAACTCGAGGACAGAAAGGCCGGGGCCGAGCGCATGCGGCGTGCCTGCGTCGATCAGAAACACATCACCGACCTGGGGCCGAAACGCTTTGAGGCACTCGGTTACCCGGCCCTGCTGGAGGGCCGTCTTAAAGTCATGCCGGCTCAGCCCGGGTCTGACGCCGGCGTAGAGCGTCGCGTTGCGCTCAGCGCGCACCACATACCAGCATTCAACCTTGCCTACCCCCTTTGCGGGTTCAACCGGATGAACCTGCAGCGATAGCCAATCTGCGCTGTCAATCCACTTGAGCAGCAACGACGGCGCCGGGGCGCGGCTCACGTTCCGCGCCCAGTCACAAAGCGCTCTTCCGTCGTGCGCGAAAGACGGCTTGTCCGTAGCCAATGACAGTTCCCACACCTCGCCCGCGCACAGATCGGGCGGAAAGTGACGCAGGCCTGGCAGAAACTCTCGCAGAAAAGTCCCTCCCCAGGGCGTTTGCTGCCGGGTCATGACGGTGTCGCCGCGTGATCGCGCTAGCGCCGGCCGGTGGGCCAGGTGGTTTTTTTGCCCCGTCACGTCACCCCAGCTTAGCGTAAATCCAGCAGCGGGTCGCGAATGCGGCGCGAGACTCAATCAGATGAGCGCTCCTGAAACGGGGCCGAAGGGAAGGCGACAACGATGTCAATGAAGCGAGCAGTCCGGCACGAGAGCGACGCAGGCGAGCGGCGTATCCATCAGGTCTTTGTGACACAGAATACGGAGTATCACTTGCGTCGCGCCCGTTGCATCGGGGTACGCGACCGGCGAACCGGCGAGTGGGTGCGCGGTCATTTGGCACTACGAACGGAGCTGACAGGAGGCGTCCGCTTTTTCGACAACGGCGGTATGCATCCCACCCGAGGTCTGCCCGAGGTGGGAGAGAGCCTGCTCTTCACGTCCCCCGGCCGCGACCTTGTCACGTCGCCGCTTCAAGCCGTTGAGCGTCCCCCGCGAGACACCGTTCAGCACTACAGTGCCAACTTTGACCACTAACGCCGTAAGCGTTCAGGGGGTCGGGCAAGCACAGGGTCTGCCGAAGCGCGCGCAGGTGCTGGGGACCTGCGCGCAGCACTAGGCGACGCTTTCCAAAGCGTAGTGGGGGGAGAGGATCCGGCATTCACGCACGGAATCCTCTGAGCGTGCGCGGCGAATGTTTCTTTGCGGGTTCCTGGCGCCTACGCGGGGGAGGCATGGGTCAGGGTTCTGGGCCAGAACGCGTAGCATCGCTTTCGCCGTTATCGTTATCCTCGGGGATCTCGGGGATCTCGGGGATCTCGGGGTCGGGAAATATCGGCGTCAGGTTGCCGGACGCGAGATCAACAAAAAACCGCGCTTCTCTAATCCGCTGGCCTCGGCGAGTGGCCGTGAAGATAACCTCGAACGTATCTGGTAACGCTTCGCGTTCCAACGTGACCGAAAAACTTCCGTCATCGGCGGGCAAAAACGCGTTGCGCGCTTCGCCGAGTTCTACCGCGTAAACTACGGGAGATTCTGGTGGGGATTCGCCATTGAGGTCAGCGTCGGGGGGCTCATCGGGGTGGTGTTGCAGCGCGCCTGCTAATCCGAGAAAGCGCACGCCCGTGAGCGCGCGCTCCGCGCGCACCAGCGCCCCGTCGATGAATGTCTCGAAGGCGGCCGGGGCTGGCGAAGCGATGGGCGCTCCCTCATTACGCGCCTCGTCATCCGCACCAAAGATCGGTGCGGATGGATGGTCCGGTAGCTCGGGTTGCGCACCGATGTTGCAGCCTAATCCTAACGGGACCACCACCACCGCCCACAACGCGGCAAGTGAGCCGGAAACACTTTGACAAAAACGAAGCGTTTTGAGGACGGCGCTTCTCCGCGCGACGGCATGGTCGGCCTTGTTGGCTACGACAGCAAACAGGCCTCGCTCCGTGATGCGCGAATTCAGCATGGCCGGCCCGTGTGCGTTGTCTGCCCCTCCACCGATTCGCGATGCGCAAGAAGGTGCCTCAGACGCTCCACCCAACATGCACCTCGCTTCACAGCTCGCCGCGGTGCGAACGCCGCCAGTCGCTGGCTTAAGTGAACGCGCATGCCCCTAGGCGCTGCAGGTCGCGTGCCACGCGCTTTAGTACAAATGTACGCATGAACTAGGGCGATGTGCTTGTCCATTATGTTTCACATCGGATCATGTTACCACTAGCTCGGACATATGGATCAGCATAAGCCGGAGCCGGAGGCACCGCCAACCCTCCTGCGCTATTCGATTGAAGCGCCGCTCGGTGAAGGCGCAGGCGGCACGACGTTTCTGGCAAGAGAGGTGTTCGCTGGCCCGGCATGTCTCGCGCATGCGTCAGCGGACACCGTTGTCATCAAAGTTGCGCGTGTTGCGGCAGAGGCAGAACTCTTGCGCGAGATGCAGGCGCTTCGACGCTTCAAGCATCGCGCGATTCCTAAGCTTCTTGGCTGGGGACGTAGCGCGGAAGGCCGTACCTACATGGCGTTAGAGGCGTTGCCTGGCCCCACATTGGCAGCGCGAATGCGGGCTCCGCTGACCGCCACGGAAACGTTGGCGCGCGCGCGTTCGCTCACGTCGGCTGTGGCTGCGCTGCACGCGGCCCAGATCATTCACGGCGACCTCAAACCCGAAAATCTCATCTGTGTTGGCGAAACAGAGGTGGCCCTCGTCGATTTCGGCTGCGTTGCGCGAGGAGAGGGGGCGCTGGGTCGTGGCTCGCCGCGCTATCTCGCGCCGGAAATACTTCGTGGCGCGCCGCTTTCCTTTGCGACTGACCGCTTCAGTGTTGGCGTCATCGTTGAGGCGCTTATCGCTTCCGCGCCAGAAGGGGATATCGGGGCGCGCACCCTCGAGTGCACGCGGAGAGCGCTAACTAGCCTGACGTCAGTGGACCCCACTCAGCGTGCGCCGGATCTTTCCGCGCTGCTGGATGCGCTGGGTGATTCCCAGCAGCGCGCATCGGATAGGGACGAAACGTTGCGCTTGCGTGAGCCCCTGCTTGAGCGTGAGCAGCAGCTGGAGGCCATCGCCACTTCGGTTGACGACTGGCGTTCGCAGGGCGGTCAACGCGGGGTCTGGATCCGAGGCGTCGCGGGCAGCGGCCGTTCAGCGCTGCTCGACGAAGCCCTGCTTCTGGCCAGCGCGCATGCCGAGGTGCTGAAGGTGCCCTGTGCAAACTTTCCCGACGCGGCATTGTTACCGATGCTCGAGGCGTTGCGCACGCGTGTCGCCAACTGGTCGGGGCCGCTGGTACTAGGCATCGACGATTGGGAACTTATGTCACTTTCCGCTCGCGCGCGGCTCTTTGACCGGATCGATACGCATCCTTTCCCCGTTTTCTGGCTCGTCGTTACCGCCCCTGGTTCCTCGGTCGACGAGCCAGGATGGTCCTCCGTGGCGACGCCGGCGCTCACGAAGGCAGGTGCGCTGCGGCTCGCAACACGCCTCAGTTCTGCCAGCAGCGCGTCCGCATGGGTTGATGCCGCAGGTGCGCTGCCGGGGCCGCTCGTCGCCCTGGGAGACTTCCTCGCAGCCGCAGCGCCTTCGCACAAGCAAGGCATGTTAGCTGTCGAAGTTTCCGGATTTAACGCATCCGAGCGTGCTGGGGCAGCGCGTTTGCTCGCTTCTCCGCATCGGGCACTTCCAGAGAATGACCCTTTTTTTGGGGAGGTATATCGCACGGCAAGTCATCGCTTTCAGCGACTGTTTCGGGTGCAGGGTTCGCGTTGGGTACTCGCTTCCCGCCACGCGCTCACGCCCCTGCGCACGGCCATTGGCGCTGAGGTGCTTGGCGAGGTTCATCAGACGCTTCTACGCGAGGCGCATGCGCGAAAGGACTGGGATCAGGCTCGTTTCCACGCGCTTGAGTGGGTGCTTGCAGGCAACCAAGCCCTCGATGTGGTGGGTGATCCAGCCTTGTGGAAGGCAACATCGCTCGATCAATCTCAACCGCCCGGGCCGGTCGCCCAAGTCGTGGCGGAACGTATCGCGAACGCCACCGAAGCTTTGCCGATAGAAGTGCTGGCCTGGTGCGTGCCAACGTTGCTGCTCTCACCACGTCAGAGCGGGGCGCTTTGGCGTGTTTTAGCCCGCTTGAGACGTCGAAATGGCGCGTCAGCTGACGTCCGCTTGCGCTGTGCGGAGGCCTGTCTCGAGCGCGGCCAGCCTGCGCGGGCACTCCGCTATCTTGAGCCGCTGCACGGTCGGGCGTTGCACCTAAGCGATGATTCGGCGGCGCGCGCGCTGGCCTTGCGTCGCCGCGCAGCGCTTAAGCTTGGTCGCTACCGGGAGGTGCTGGACGAGCTTGGGGTACTAGCGCAGGCGACGGCGGCGCTTCCGGTTGACCTTGCCGAATCCCAGCATCGTGATCTCGTCGAGGTCGAAGCCGCCGCGGCTGCCGGGGCAGGTGAAGTCACTCGAGCCCGCCAGGCGTTGCAAGTGCTCGAAAGCTTCCTCGAGCGGGCCAGTGGTTACGAGCGTTTGCGTCTCGCGAATACCGCGGGATTCGTCGCGACCAAAGTATCTGAATTTGCGCGGGCTAAACGTCATTTCGAGCATGCGCTCGACCTAGCGTTCGAGTGGGGGTTGGTCCCAATGGTTGCGCTCTCAGCGCTAAATCTAGGATCAGTGGCCCAGCGCGTGGGCGCGTGGGCCGAAGCGCGGGAAGCGTACGCACTTGGCTTGGGAGCCGCGCGCAACGGTCGACGGGCCTCAACGGTTGCCACGCTGCACTTTAACTTAGCTCGCCTTTACTGCGATTTAGGCATGGTCGACCAAGCAAAGGACCGCGCAACGTATGCGCGCACCTTCGCAGCCGCGCATGGGCTTGCTTATTTCGTCGCGGCTGCGCAGAGCTTGCTTGGCGAGCTTGAGGCGCAAGCAGGTGCGTTTGAACACGCGCGCGCGCATTTCGTGGCTGCGGAGCGCGCGCTAAGAGCACTCGGGGCGCAGGCCGATGCGTTTGAAATGGAGGTTCGGCTTCTGATGCTGCGCCTCGATGAAGTCGGCGCTGCAGGTATTGAGGAGGCGCTGGACCGCCTGGCTGAACGTCGTGAAGCGTCTGCCAAGGTCGCGCTTATTGATGAGGCGCGAGCGCGCGTGGCCATGGCGCAGCGTAGAGACCCGGCGGCCTTGTCCGCATGGCAGCGCGTTTACGATAGAGCCGCTGCAGCGCAACAGATTGACCGCCAGGCTTTTGCAAAGTCCCAGCTGGCCGAACTCTACGAAAGTCAGAATGCGCCCTTTCAGGCCGAGGCCTGCCGGAGGGAAGCGTTGGCGGCGTGGGAGCGGATGAGCGCTCCGCTCGAGTCGGCTATGCGCGCTGCTTTCTGGCGGGTACCCATGCGGAAGGAAGCTAGGCGGCGCGCGATATCAGAAGCTCAAGCGCGCCCCGCGGTCCCGCGAGCAACCGGCGTGCGCACACTCATTCGTCTGTATAGCCGCCTTGCGGCCAACTCCGACCCCCAGCGCGTGCTCGAAGAGGGGCTGGATGCTGCGCTGGAACTGAGTGGGGCCGAGCGCGGCATGATTATCCTCAGTGGAGGGCCTTCCGGTCCGCAGCAGGTACCTATCGCGCGCCGCATGGATGCTACGGCGCTCGAGGCGAGTGAGGCCGCCTTCAGCCGTTCCATCGTCGAACGGGTGCTGAGCGAAGGTGTGCCGGTTGTGACAGTAGACGCGCAAAACGACGAACGTTTCCAAGGCCAACAGTCCATTCATTGCCTTAATCTCAAGGCGGTGATGGCAGTGCCTATTCGCGACTTTGAAGGTGTAGTGGGGGCATTCTACCTCGACCGCACGTTGCATGGGCAGGCCCCGGAGGATGACGACCTCACGCTGATCCAGGCATTTGCGGATCAAGTTGCTCTTACGCTGCGTAATGCCCGTTTGGTTAAAGAGCTCGAACAACGCGCGTGCGACCTTGAGACCGAGAAGCGGCATGTCGAAGCACTGCTCGAGGCCCAGGCGCAACAGGCAGCTGAGCTCGAGGCTGAAGTACAAGCTGCAAGAACGCAGCTTGCCGGTCGCTTCACGTTCGCAGGCCTGGCTTCGCGCTGTGCAAGCATGCGTCCGGTGCTCGAGACCCTGAGCAAAGTGGCCAAGCGCGATGTTACCTTGCTGATTACGGGGGAAAGCGGCACGGGTAAAGAGGTCATTGCTCGGGCCGCGCACCATGAAAGCCATCGCGCGCGTGGTCCGTTCGTGCCGCTCAACTGTGCGGCCTTGCCAGAGCATCTCATCGAGTCAGAGCTTTTCGGCTACGTACGCGGCGCGTTCACGGGCGCCCAGGGCGCACGCAAGGGACTCTTCTTAGAAGCGAACGGCGGAACGCTTTTCCTCGACGAGATAGGTGAACTTTCCCTTTCTGTGCAGTCAAAACTATTGCGTGCGTTGCAGGAGCAAGAGGTGCGTCCGCTGGGCGCGGATCGCGCGCAACGCTACGATGCACGGCTGATCTGCGCGACAAATCGAGATTTAAAAATAGAGGTAGCCGAAGGCCGCTTCCGCGAGGATCTCTTTTTCCGACTCGATGTGATCGCACTAAAGTTGCCACCGCTGCGCGCGCGTCTTGATGATCTGCCTGACCTCGTTCAAACCTTGCTTGCGCGGGTCGCGGAACGCGAAAAGATGCCCATGGTGCGTCTTTCGGGTCGCGCGATGCGCGCGCTTACTCGCTACGCATGGCCTGGAAACATTAGAGAACTGGAAAACGTGCTGACCCGTGCCGCCTTGATGAGCGAAGGCGGTGAGATTCAGCCCGGAGCACTCAACCTGGAGCCGCGTTCCAGGCCTCACGAAAGCAGCACTTCCCGTCAACGCGTCCCCGGCGCGCGGGCTGCGTTTCGTGAGGACGAGGCACGGCGCATCAAGCAGGCTCTCGAAACCCATGCCTGGAACGTCAGTGAAGTCAGCCGCAGTCTCGGCATTCCCCGCGCCACCCTCTACCGCCGGTTGAAGCGCTACGGGCTGCTCGCGGAGTGAATGGCGCATGCTTGAAGCCACGCCCCGTTGGCCGGTTGCTAGTTGCCAAGAAAGTTAATGAGTGCGGTAATCATAAGTGCATTGGGGAAGTCCAGCAGGAAGGCGCCGACAAGGGGAACAAGCAGGAATGCGCGCGGTGCGGGACCGTAGCGTGCGACGATGGATTCCATGTTGGCGATGGCCGCCGGGGTTGCGCCCATGCCAAAGCCGCAGTAGCCCGCCGCAATGACCGCGGCTTCGTAGTCACGGCCCATGACCCAGAATGCCGCCGTCATCGCAAACGCAGCGGTCACAAAAACCTGAGCGAAGAGAATAACCACCATCGGCAGGGCAGTCTGGCTGAGATCGATCAGATTCAGCGACATCATCGCATTCGTTAGGAAGACGCCGAGGCAGATGACAGCAATCTGGCCGACGACTTTAGTATTAAGCCAGTTGCGGCGTAGAAGGTCATGGCCATTGCGCAACCCAATCCCCACGATCATGGCGCCCATGTAGACGGGAAAGGTAATGCCCCCGCGCTCCTGCAGTAGCAGGGAGAGCCATGCGCCCGCTTTCAGGCAAAAGGCAAGTACAAGCAGGTGAGAGAGGCCGCGCAAAGGCGTTCGCACAATGTTAGCGGCTTCCGTGAGGAAGGCGCTGTGGACACGCCGGTGCGGCGGGCCGTCAGAGGGGGCAGGCGTATCCGGCGCCGAAGCGATGGTGGCGTTTGCGCTGTCCACGCCCGGCGCCGCACGCAAGCCAAAACGACGAATGAGCCAGCCGCCGCAGGGGCCTCCCATCAAGCCCGCTGCCACCAAACCAAACGTGGCTGCGGTGATTCCGACAACGCGCGCTTCACCCAGGCCTTTGGCGGCGATCACATCACCGAAGCCAATGGCGGTGCCGTGGCCTCCGGTGAGGGATACGCTCCCACAGAGAAGTCCCAGCAAGGGTGACTGCCCCATGAGCAGCGCTAGGCCGACTCCCACCGTGTTTTGTAGTGCAATGAATGCGACAACCAAAGCCAGCAAGAGCGCGATCTGGCGGCCTGCGGACTTGAGCAACTTGGCGCTCGCGTTTAGCCCGATGCACGCAAAAAATCCCACGAGGAAAGGCCGCGATACGTCCACGCTGCGCCGCTCGACCCACTGAGTTTCCGGCAGTACGATCCAGGTCCACCAGCCCGCATCAACGGAGTTTTCGAATCCGAAGGCCGTCGGGCCTAGTGCAATATTGGCGATCAAGACGAGCACGCAGACGCCGAGACCGCCCACCACGGGAGCGGGGATGTTAAAACGCGATAGCAGCCGAACGCGGCCGGCTAGCTGCTCGCCGATCAACAACACCGGTACGGCGCTCGCCAACGTAAGCCAGGGTGAAAGCAGCATGCCGTGTCTAACGCAGCTCCCGCTGCCGAGCTGCGGGCGAGGTTGGAAGGCGCGATGCCTGATAGAGGCATGCGTATCTGGTTAAAGGCCTGGGCCAGCGTGAGTCCTTGTCAACACGCCTAACCAGCCCGAAGGTGGCTGTGGCTGTGGCTGTCGGCTGTGGACACGCGCGCTTCAGGGACTCCCCCCCATGCGTAATTCGCTTGCCTACGGGACGATGCCGAGAGAGACACGTAAGTCTAGCCTTGTTTTGCGCGCAGCTATGTGAGCGAGTCGGCGCTTGCTTTGACGTCGCAACCGATTCGTAGCGCATCCAGCGCCTGGGACCGAGGAGCGTTGGAGACTTGCGGCTGCTCAGGAAAGCACAGCGGTCGAACGTGATTGCTTGACCCACGAGAAAACTCCTCACCGACCGGCCGCACACGCGCGCGTGCCGAGACCTCAACGCTGTCGAAGTCGGCGCTGGGCGAGAGGGCGGTAGCATTATGGGTGCGGAGGAGCAATGCGCGGGTACGCCTCTTGGCTTCGAAGGGCCATGGGCGAACGCACGTCGCTGGTGTTCGAACCAGAAGATAACGCGGACCGTCTCGCTTCTCGGAACATGTTGGGTGCACAACTCAAGCTGGCGACAGCGGCCAAACGAACAGTATGCCCAAGGTCCAGGTTGCGTGGGCGACGTAGGCCGACATGAACGTCCCAGTTAGCAAGCGTAGGGCCGCCCATGTGAGCCCCAGCGCCATCGCAGCAAGTGCGAGCCAGCCTTCGCCGGCGATTACCATCGGCAGCGCGTACCAAAGTGCGGTCCCGGCGACGGCGCCTACCGCTCCAAGCTCGCGCAAGGCGTCGAGCGCGAGACCGCGCCAGACAACCTCTTCAGCGCCGACGACGAGTAATACAACGGCAATACCAAGCGCTGCCCTGGGCACGGCAGCGACGGCAGCGTACAGACACGCGGCCGCGTCATGGAGCGTCGAGTCAGCGCCTGCCCAGTTGAAGATAAGGTGCGTTGCTCCCACCGTGGCAATGCCGCTTGCGGCTCCCACCAGTGCGCCGGAAATCCAAGTGCATTCACGCACACGCGCCAAACGTGCGCGCCACCACCGGTGAGTCAACGCCAGCGAAACTAGCGCCACGCCTGGGGTCGAGAGCCAGATATTGATATCTGCGCGCCACCGCATGGCGGCTCCGAAAAAAAGAGTCGCTGCTACGAGTGCGACGGGGTTAGCCGTAGTGGTTCTTCTTTCCAACGGGCCTCCCGCTGTGCGCCAAGACGTTTCATGCGCGCGACCGCGACAGGTCCTGGCAATAAGGGCCCCTCCGCTTCGTCCGCTAGCGCCCGCGCGATAGCTTCGTTGAGCGGCGTCGGCGTCCTTTCGGTAAGCGCTTCGCATGCCCGCTTCTGAGTTGAGTCTAGGTCCCACCGCAGTCCTTGCAAAAGTTCCCGGCAGACAGGCCAAGATGCGCGGGTAAACATCGCCACCCATAGAGCACTTAGGGTCGGCGAGATCAGAGGCAAGGCCGCTACGTAACGACGGCGCTGCCAAACAGTCCAGGTACGTTCCATGACTTCACGATGCGTTACCCGAACATCGCCCGTAAGATCGAAGATGTGCGCCTGGCTTCCCGGATACTCGATAGCGGCGATGAGCGCCTCAACTACGTCGTCAATCGCAACGGGCCAAGAGATAGCCTTAAGCCAAGGCGGAAGCAGCATGACCGGCAGGTTGTCCACAAGGTCTCGCACGACCGACCAACTCAAGCTGCCTGCGCCGATGATCATAGCTGCGCGCAGCTCAATGCAACTCGGTGCATGTTCTCGCAGAATCTCACCAGAGCGCAGTCGCGAGCGCAGATGTCGCGACATGACGCTTTCCGCCACCGGCTCTGGCTGTACTCTGATCACGCCGCTGCGCTCGATATGCGCGCCGGTATCCACGTGCTCTTCGGACGGCGTGCCTGATTGCACCGGCTTGGTGGGATGGATGCCACCTAAGTAGACTGTGCGCCTGACGCCCGCCTGACGCGCTGCCCGTGCGAAAGCGTTCGCCGCCTCGATCTCGCGGGTGGGGTAGTCGCCTCGGACGTCTGCGAGCTGGTGCACGAGGAAGAGCGCCGTGTCGACACCCTCCAGTGCGGGAGCGAACGATGCCGGTTCGTTGACATCAAGCCGTCGCCAGCCCGCATCGCGGGTGGGAATCCTTGAGGTGCGGACCACATCATAGCCAGCGGCGCTCAGCGCTGGACAGAGATAGCTTCCTACAAACCCGCGCGCACCGACTACCAGTACTCGGCGGCGCATGTTCGCGGATCGATAGCCTGTCTGGTCGGGTGGACTCCCTTGCGTCACGCGCTGAGCATACATGAAGGGTAATGCCTTGCAAGAGAGAGGCAGGCTTAATATTTTCCAAATTTTTATCGGTAAAATAAGCGAATAAACTTACTGGAAATTATCAATCGTTGCTTTGTGCTTCACGAAGCACGCCTAGGTGCTCTAGGCGAGGCGATGTGCCTTGCAAGGCGCGAAGGCTATGGCAAGCCCTCGCGAAGATAGATGGGCAAAGGGAGACGGAGAGCTAGGCAAGGTCGAAACAAAGCGGGCGAGCGTCCCGTAAAGCACGATGCCACGTCTGCGCGCGGAGATGGAAGGCATCGTTTTCCTCCTGGCGACGCCAGTCATACGCTGGGCTGGTCGCGACCACTGCTGACAGTCGCCGCCGCGCTATATCTCTTCGTTCTGTTTTTGGGTGGCGCGCGCGCTGCGGGCGCGAGTCATTTATTCCCGAAAACATTGCAGTATTTCACGCAAGTTGCATGTTTGTTCCCTCACGCGTTACCGGTTTCCATCGACTACCGGCTTGAGCGTTGGGATTGTCAGGCCGAGCGTTTCGAAGAGATGGATACCGCGCCC
>SLQV01000112.1 GCA_007131285.1 Myxococcales bacterium | reverse complement strand
GGAGCCCCCCACAATTGGGCACTGCGCGCAGCTCCGTACCCAATTGTGGGTCCCCCCGAGACCCTCCGCGGGCCCCGCAGCCACGCGCGCGCCGGGACCCCGGCCTGCATGCGTGAGCGATCGTTGCGCGCAGCGAACACAGGGCCGTAGAGTCTCAACTTAAGCTGAAGCGTATTGGCAAGCACGACCACATGCGGCCGCAACCCATATTATAGCTTCTGGCATACGACGATGATCCGCGGCGATGACGCCCCGAGAAAGACTCCAGGCGTGGCGATCTGACCTGATACCTGAAGCGGGACAAGCCCCACGCTGCGCACTAGGTCCAACACTTCGTGGACACTATAGAGGCGCAAGTCCGCCTCGCGCTGCAGCTCCGATCCATTACGGAGTACTAGCGTGCGCCGAACTCGCAAACGCGCGTTGAGGCCTGGAACATCGGCCTCTTCCATACACATATAGCCGTCGCCCTCAAACCACCGTAACTGGGGCAGAAAGCGCTGAACATGCTCACGGTTATTGATATCTAAAACAAACCGACCGCCCCGCTTCAGGACTTCAACAAAACCTCTTAAAATCGAAAGGTTGGCTGCATCGTCATACACACCAAATGTTCCACCCCAACACATGAGGAGGTCCACTGTGCCTACATGCTCGAGCATGCGCATATCTTGCTGAAGAAAGTGGACGTTTTGACCTAGCTGATTGGCGAAGTGCGCTGCTTTAGAAAGGGATGGGAGTGAAAGGTCGACTGCCGTTACATCAAGACCTCGCGAGGCGCATTCGATCGCGTGCAAACCTAAGCCACAGCCCACATCAAGAATCCGCGCCCCGGAACGCGCTGCAAGACTGGTCAGAATAAAGTCGCACTCCTGCACCAGAAATGCGGGGTCGGGTGGATTCAGGGTCCTTATGTAATTCTCATCAAAGAACGATTCAGGCCAACTTGCGTCGATCTCCGCCGGCTTTAGCGCAGACTGCACGGGTACGGGCGGTGGTTTCTTCGACGGGTCGTTGTAGTCGGCCCCAACGACGCCTTGAGCACCGCCTGATTCTGCCCTGTGGGCTCGCCCTGGATCCTCATTCCAGTCAAGCTCGACATGAATCTCGTACTCATCCGACTCGAGATGTAGCCCTTGATTGTCAGCTAGGCCTAGACGATTTACCTCAGCGTTCGCCAGTACGCGCAGCGAGCCGACCGGAATCTTTACGATACTGCTGCTCGAACCTACCATCACAGCTTACCACTTCGCCTACCGTTGCTCTGGGAAACCAGGCTCATTCTCGCGCCACCGCAACATAGATCTGGCACAACGGTATCCAGACATCTTGAAAAGCCACGACGACTCTTAGTTGTCGAACAACGGCTCTCCCATGCGGCAAACTGAGCCCACCCGCACCTTGCTCGAAAGTTGAGCATCGCTTACCAATCCCAGGATAACCGTAGAGCCAAGCTTGAATGCACCAATTTCCGAACCTTTGCGTATTTCATGATTCACGACCGCGCTTCGCGCACCGTCTTGTCCGCTCACGCAAAGATTCTTAGCTACCTTCGCGTTAACCGCTATCGAGCCTACGCCGAGGGCACCGACCATCGATAACGCCCAAGGACTTCCGTCATGTTGCGCCCCGGAAAATACAACGCGTTCATTGCGCGTGAAGAGTGCCGGCACGAAGCGCACCCCCAGCGCGTTCACCGGAAACAAAGTGCCGGGCACATGCCTCACCGAGTGAAGACTCCCGGAAACCGGCGCGTGCACACGATGGTAATCTCTTGGCGCAAGATAGATGACCCAGTAGTACAAAGTACCACGACTAACCTCTGCGGGGTTCATGCCCAACAAAGCGCCGACAGTATAAGTATGCCCCTTAACCCGGACCGTTTGCTCGTCTGACGCTAGCCTGCCCGCCGCGACGCATAAGCCGTCACACGGAACAACAGCGAGCGCCTCATCGGCCACAGGCCGTGCATTTTCCTTTAACGCACGGCCGAAAAAACTGCCGAATGTTTCGAACGTGTCGAGGCCGTCACGTGTGCTGCGCACGTCAACCCCTAGCGCCCGACCGACAACTGACCACAAAGGATCGCGCACTACGGTGGGCACCGGCACGTCTGCGATCCTTCCGACCATTTTCGAAAACCGGTGTGTTAAGTCGATCAGTGCTTTATCAACCATCTTACCTCCCGCCACGCGCGCACACCCACCCCAGGGTGCCATACCACAAACGTGCGCCGAACCAGAGTAAGCGTGATGTGTGCGCGAAAGACCCTGGCTGTGCCCAGAATAAAGACTTGCGCATGCACATCGGCCGCAGCGCTATCACCCAAGCCCGAGGACGCGGCGCCTTTGCGGCGAAGCCGCGCAACCCACCCTGACGCTTAAATATACGCGCAACCGAATACTCCTCTTGCTTCGGCGGGTGCGTTCGCTGGAGTACCGAGCGCAGGCTAAATGGCTTCGAGACCACGCTCGCCAGTACGCACGCGAACGGCTTCGAGCACGTCGTAAACGAAAATCTTTCCGTCGCCAATTCGCCCCGTTTTTGCCGACTTCTGGATGGCATCGATGGCGTCTTCAACCAACTCGTCAGGAAGTATAACCTCAACACGGACCTTCGGAACGAAGTCCACGACGTACGCGGATCCCCTGTAAACCTCTCGCTTGCCACCCGTACGACCGAAACCTTTTACCTCGGTAACCGTCAGACCTCTCACGCCCACTTCCATGAGAGCGTCACGCACCTCATCCAGCTTAAATGGCTTAATTATCGCCTCGATCTTTTTCATCGACACATCGCTCCCATGACCTTCACCGCAACCATCGACCCGCACATAAGTTGCCAAGGCTGCTTAATGCTACTCATCCGCCCAGGCAACCAGGATGCCGGCCGGGCCGCTTGCCCAGCCGCGCCCTTGGGGGACTAAATAACTACCTACCTGACGGTCCCAACGACGACCTAATGTTTCGGCTGCATTCTTCTGTACACACCAACGACAACTCCGATGATGCGAGTTGAGCGCCATTCAGAACGCGGAATCAAAATAGGCGCCATGGTCGCGTTGGCGGGCTGCAATCTAATGTAGTCACGTTCTGGGTAGTAGTGCTTGCAGGTTGCTTCGTCTCCCACCATCGCCACAACGACTTGTCCACGATCTGCCTCAATCTGCTTGCGCACAAACACAAAATCACCGTGAAAAATACCGCTTTCGATCATCGAATCACCGAACACGCGCAAAGCAAAACTCGGCATCGATCCACGACCGACCAGAGTGGCGTCAATCGACACGCTGTCACCCGCACTTTCGATGGCTTCGCTCAAAGCTCCCGCGGCCACACGGCCAAGAACCGGAAGCGTGATTAGCTCGCGAAGCTCGTGCACGGCCTCTGTCGCGTTCTCGCTCCCTATGTGATCACGGAGCAGCCGCTTAGACCGACCGACGTGCTTATCGCGCCCACCGCCACCGGACGTGACGGCCACTAGATTTGGCCGACTCACTGCCGCTCCCCGCGGGTCAAGCAACTCAGAGTCAGTGCTTCTCGCCAAACGCAGCGCACGAGGTTGTCGTTCAGTGCGAACGAGAAATCCTTTTCGTTCCAAAGCTCGCAGGTGATCGCTGACGCCATTCGTGCTTTTGATTCCGAAGTGAGCTCCGATCTCGCGCAACGAAGGGGGGAAGCCCAACTCCGAAACTTGAG
>SLQV01000174.1 GCA_007131285.1 Myxococcales bacterium | reverse complement strand
GCGTATGGACCCTGGTTGCGTATGGACCCTGGGGACCGCGCCGCACCCCAACGACAGCGCGGCCATCCGGGAACGCTGAAGGGCATATAACGGCCGCCCGCTGCAAGGGGTCGACCTGCTGCCCCCACGGCGGCCGCGAGACGGGGGCGTGCATGCGACGCCAGCGCTACCAATACCCGTCAGCCTAAAGCCAATACTTGCCAGTCCTGCGCGCGCTTTCCGCGAACATCTTGCATTCATCGAGGCAGAGACGCGCCGGGCGCAAGGCTTCGGGTGCGAGGGAGGGGGGCAAGAGAGCTAGGTGCACAGCGCTGGGGAGAATTCAGCGGGTACTGAGAGGCGTTTCGATGACTACACCCTGCGTAAGGGCTCCGACGCTGGGCCCGGCGAGAAGCCAATCAACGCTATGAAAGCGCGTCGAATGCGCCGGCACATCAACCGTCAGCAGCGTGACCTCGTCATCGGCCGCAATGCGCGCCTGCCGCCAGACGCCGGCGCCGCTCGCGGGCCAACTTGTTGCTGGCACTTGCGACCAGGCGATAGAAGCACTTCCGCTCGGCGGCACGCGCATGCGCACGTGAATGCGCCGCGGCTTCTGACCGCGATTCTCGAGGCGCAAGCCCAGCCGGTAGAATACACCCCAGTTAGCCAGATTGGCCCAAGGGCGGAGTTCTGCGAGCGGACGCCGCACCGAAATCACGCCCAGTTCAGGCACATCGAGATCAAGCATATCGTGGGTGTGTGCATCCCTCTCCATGCCCGGACCAATATGGAGCATCCACTGCGAACGCAGCCGTGTAGCCGCTTCGAAATCAAGGCGTTCAGTATCAAACGCCCGCTGCACCACCCTCAGAGGACCATCAGGCGTTGTGTCATCGAACGCCCACTCCGCGGCATGACTGGCAACCTGCGAGGTGGCAGCGACCCCGTTGTAAACCCGCGATGCGTCGGTTTGGCCGTTGAAACGGCGAACGAAGCCCCGAAAGCTCAGAGCGCCTGTAGGAAGTGATCCGCGAAAGGCGACAAACTCAACACGGGTCCCCTCTGGAACGGTAGCATCGAGGTAGCCGGAAAAGAAGCGTGCGCCCGGGATGTCCTGGCAGCGCGCAAACCACGTGTCGGTAGGACCTAGCGCCGCTTCACGTGCAGTGACGAAATTAAGAGCCTGGACGTAAGCAAGTCCCCCATCAAGCTGAGGCACACACGCTTCATGGTGCACCTGCACCACCGAATCACCGCTCCCACCCGCACGCATGCGAATGCCGTAATGAATCGGCATTTGGGCGGCGTTCACGTGTGAGAAAAACACGCGAAAGCGGCCGGATCGCTCGAGTGCGTAAATCGCAACGCCGTCCTCGGCGTAGTCCCCTGCCAGCAAGATCTCTGGCTGATTGACATACACCAGCGGGATATCCCCCACGGGCCCAAAGCGCAACGCCGCGGGTGCGCCCACCTCGAGTGGCGCATCAGGCTCGGGGGCTTCGGGCAGCGGCTCGCCCGGTTCGGAGGGCGGGCCGTCGGGCGCGGGTGGCGCGGCTGCCGAACGTGCCGCCACGCCAACTTGGCAGCCGTTACCCCACACGAATGCGCTGCCTACGAGCAGCAACCTAAACCCAAGATGCCGGCGGCGCTTCGCCAGCGCGTGTGCGCAGTTCCGTCCGATACTACCCACGTTCACCGAAACCCTCTGCAGGAATCGTACCCAACGCGTGCGCGAGACACACGCCTCGCCTTTGCCTCCGCGCTGGCTTGACCAGGTCAGGAAGTACGCGACCCCAGCGGGCCGCTGGCGCAGAAATCGCACGTGATCCCGGGCGTGACGGATCCAAGCGGCTGGCGCGTGCATTCTAGCTAGCAACGCGCTTGAGGGTGGCAGTCCCGGGCGCGCGCTCACCTACGCCGCGCAACCGAGGCGACCCTTTCGATGCGCGCGGCACGTCTGCCGAGACTGTACGAGCGGCTTAGATCCTTTGCCAGACGCGTACACCCCATCGGCGGCCTGAACGCGTCTTTCGGATTGCTATCTGTGACGGGGGCCGGTAGCAGTGAGACATGACGCTTCAGGTCGCGCTTCGGCATGTAACGCAATACCGCTACAATCGCGCGGTGGCAGTGGGAACGCAGCTTGTACGGCTACGGCCTGCTGCTCACTGCCGCACGCCGGTGCTCAGCTACTCACTCGCGGTCGCGCCGCACCATTTTATCAATTGGCAACAAGACCCTTTCGGCAACGCGATGGCTCGGCTCGCATTCCCAGACCGGACGAACGAATTGCGCTTAGCCGTCGACCTCGTGGTCGATATGGTGGCCCTCAATCCATTTGATTTTTTCCTCGAAGAACACGCTCAGCACTACCCGTTTAGCTACGGCGCCGAGCTCAGCCGAGACCTAGCCCCCTACCTGCTAGCAGACGCGCCTACGCCGCGTCTGCGCGCGTGGCTCGATAGCCTGCCAAGCATGCAGCACCTGCGTACGCTCGACGCCATCACCGAACTCAACCGCCGCCTTGCCGCCGATATCCGCTACATTGTGCGGCTTGAACCCGGCGTGCAGACGCCCGAAGAGACCCTGACGCTGGCCTCTGGTTCTTGCCGCGACAGCGCCTGGCTACTGGTGCACATCCTGAGGCACCTCGGTCTCGCGGCACGTTTCGTTTCCGGGTACCTCATCCAGCTCAGTGCAGACCAAGCATCTCTGGATGGCCCCTCGGGGCCAAAGGCAGATTTTTGCGACTTACATGCCTGGGCGGAGGTTTATGTTCCCGGCGCCGGCTGGATCGGCCTCGACCCCACATCGGGGTTGCTCGCCGGCGAAGGACATCTGCCATTGGCCTGCACCCCGGAACCCGGAAGCGCAGCGCCGATCACGGGCACCTTGGAAGCCTGCGAGGTGAGCTTCGATGTCACCATGGCGGTGACGCGGCTGGCAGAATCCCCGCGCGTCACCAAGCCCTATTCCGAGCGTCAATGGGCAGCTATCGACAGCGCAGGCGAGGCCATTGACGCGCGCCTGCGAGCGGCGGACGTGCGGCTCACGATGGGGGGCGAGCCAACGTTTGTATCCCTCGACAACCGCGACGGCGATGCCTGGCACACCGCGGCCGACAGCGAAGATAAGCGCGCGCTGGCGGCGCAGCTTGTCGAGCGCCTAAGGGCACGTTTTGCACCCGAGGGCTCGGTACACTTTTCTCAAGGCAAGTGGTATCCGGGCGAGCCGCTGCCGCGCTGGGCCTACAGCCTGTTTTGGCGTGAAGACGGCGAGGCGCTCTGGCAGCGCAGCTCCTACCTCGCCGCGAAGCCCGGACCCACGCCTTCCCTGGAGCGGGCACACGCCTTCATCGAGCAAGTAGCTGCGCGGCTCAACATTGACCCGGCCAATACCCTGCCGGCCTACGAAGATACCTGGCATTACCTAGCCGCTGAACGTCGTCTTCCCCCGGATTTCGACCCAGAGACGAGCGGTCGCCTCGAAGATCCAGCGGCACGTGCGCGTCTAACCCGTACTTTCGAGCAGGGCCTAGGCAAACCCGTCAGCTTTGTACTGCCGGTGCAGGCATGGAAGAGTCGCGATGGGCGCGCTTGGCACAGTGAACGCTGGCGTTTACGCACGGAGCATCTTTTCCTATTGCCGGGCGATTCACCGGCCGGTTTGCGTTTGCCGCTCGATGCCTTGGCGCCCCCCAGCCTCGACAGTGCCATCGCCGCGTTGCCCGAAGTGCCATTTGGGCGCGCGGCCCCTTTCGCGACCAGGAGCGCTCGCGAAGATAAAGCTCACAAGCAATCTACAGCGCAGGTACAGCATCATCCGGACACCGGACCGCATGCGCATCAGCACGTCAGCGAGCAAAGCGCCCGCACCGCCCTTGTTGTGGAACCTCGCGACGGCTTCCTGTACGTCTTTGTTCCGCCCATCGCCGCGGCAGATGCCTACGTTGAGCTGATCGGTGCCATTGAATCGGTCGCAGAGGCGCTTGATCAGCCGGTGCGCCTCGAAGGCTACGATCCGCCCCCGGATCACCGCGTGCGGACACTGCGCGTCACTCCGGATCCAGGGGTGATTGAGGTCAATGTCGCGCCTGCCGCCTCCTGGCGTGAGCTTGTCTACAACACTGAGGTTCTCTACGAAGAAGCACGCCTGTGCCGGCTAACGACGGAAAAGTTTATGCTGGATGGCCGCCACACCGGCACCGGCGGCGGCAATCACGTGGTCCTCGGCGGGCCGACTCCCAGCGACAGCCCCTTCCTGCGGCGTCCAGACATGCTCCGAAGCTTCGTCGCTTACTTCAACAACCATCCGTCATTGTCTTTTCTATTCTCAGGCATGTTTATTGGGCCCACCAGCCAGGCCCCTCGAGTGGACCAAGCCCGCGATGATGCACTCTACGAATTGGAGATAGCCTGTCAGCAAGTTCCAGGGCGCGCGCCAGATGGTTCTCCTCCACCGCCCTGGCTGGTGGACCGCATCTTTCGCGACGTGCTGGTGGACGTCACCGGCAATACGCACCGCACCGAAATTTGCATCGATAAGCTCTTCTCACCGGACGCGCCCACTGGCCGGCTTGGCCTGGTTGAGTTTCGCGGGTTTGAAATGCCGCCGCACGCCCAGATGGCTCTGGCGCAGGCGCTGCTTATGCGCGCGCTGACCGCGTGGTTTTGGGAAACGCCCTACGCCGCACCACTGGAACACTGGGGCACACAGCTCCACGATCGCTTCATGTTGCCGCACTACCTGCTGCAAGACTTCGAAGATGTCAGCGGCGAGCTGCGCCGTGCCGGACTGCCGCTTGAAGCAAGCTGGTTCATGCCACACGCTGAATTCCGCATGCCCGTTCTAGGCTGCCTGTCCTACCGGGGCATCTCCCTCGAGTTGCGTGCGGCGCTTGAGCCCTGGCATGTCACCGGTGAGCACGGCATCGCCGGCGGCACCGCGCGTTACGTCGACTCGAGCGTCGAACGCCTGCAAGTGCAGGTGAGCGGCCTTGCGGGAAGCCGCTATGCCGTCGCATGCAACGGCCGTAAAGTACCGCTTCAGCCAACCTCGGTGGCAGATACCTGGGTGGCGGGTGTGCGCTACCGGGCCTGGCAGCCACCCCATTGCTTGCACCCTACGCTGGGCGTGAATGTCCCGCTCGTCTTCGACATCGTGGATACCTGGACGGGTATTTCCGTTGCCGGGTGCACTTACCACGTCAGTCATCTCGGGGGACGCAGTCACGAGACCTACCCCGTCAATGCCCTTGAAGCCGAGGGACGCCGGCTCGGCCGCTTCGCCACGAACCGCCACAGCTCTGGACCGATTAATCTAGCTCCGGAGCCCCCTAATCCTGCCTTTCCAGTAACCCTCGATTTACGGCGCCGATCTCCGACTTAATACGGCTTCCTGAGCCATCCCCAGGGTGAGCCTGGGGGACGAAAGCCGCGGGGAAATGGGCCTTCGTGCGCGGACCCACCCACCCCACCATACTTACTCCAGGCCCATTTCCCCGCGGCTTTCTGCGTCTCGAGTCAATGAGGGGATCGCTCAGACGGCTTCGGCTTAAGGTTGAGCCTCTACAGCCCTGGGTTCGCTGCTGGGTTCGCCGCGCTTGACTGTTGATCGGCTTACTTGACTGTTAATCGGCCTACTTGACTAAGGGCAGCGCGTCAGCCAGGTCCGACGCGAGCACGCCGCGGTCCGCACCAAAACGCTCGCTTGCGAGGGCATGCCATAAAACCGCCGCGCATGCCGCGGTGAAAGGCGAGGCGTCCTGCGCAAGAAGCGCGCTCAGCATGCCGGCGAGCACATCACCTGTTCCACCGCTTGCGAGCACGGCGCTGCCGTACGGGCAGGCCGCTATTCGACCCTCAGGGCACGCTACTAAGCTACCCGGGCCCTTGAGCACCACGACCTGTCCCGCGCGCTGACTCAGGCTACGCACGGCAGAAAAACGGTCACTTGCAACCTCCGCTGCCGTGCACCCGAGGAGCCGGGCCGCTTCGCCCTCGTGAGGCGTCAGCACGCGCGGACCGGCACACGCTCGCAGGCCATCGAGCCCGGATTGTGCCAGTGCGGCAAGCGCGTCGGCATCAAGAACCGCAGGACCTGGCCAGGTTAGCGCTATGGTACTGAGCGTGGAAAACGCAGCCGAGTCTCGTCCAAACCCAGGACCAAGCACCAGCGCATCCCATCGGCCAGAAGCGAGCGTATCCATCGAAAAGGCGGTCGTCATCACCTCCGGAAGTGTCGCGAGCCAAGAGGGTGCCAGAGAGCCTGCCTGGGGGCGAGCGTCGCCCGCAACCTCCTCAGCGGCCCCGCCGGCAGAGCCGGACTCTAAGCATAGGCCGGGCCACTTTGAAGGCAACGGTCTGAGCCAGGTGACCAGGCCCGCGCCAGCGCGCATGGCACCCCGGGCCGCGAGGACGGCTGCGCCCTCGGTACCCGCTCCGCCACCGACCACAGCAACGTGACCGACCGAGCGCTTGTGCGCGGTCGCAGCACGCGGCGGCAGCCAGGTGCCATGGTCCCGCCGCTCGAGCACCCGGCTGGAGCCAAGCGCCGGCGCCGGCACGCCTAGCCCCACCACAACTACGCGGCCTGCCAAAGCGCGGCCCGGCTCTGCGAGCAAGCCTGGCTTGTGCGCGGCAAACGTGGCCGTGCAGGCTGCGACGACAGCGCAGCCCAACACCTGACCGGTCGAGGCACAGACCCCCGAAGGCACGTCGAGGGCAAGCGTTGGCGCGCTCGCTGCGTTCAAGGCGCGAATCGCCTCAGCGAGTAGTCCCGTGACCGGACGACTGACGCCTACTCCTAAGCAGCCGTCTACCGCCGCTTTGGCGGCCCTCACGTCATCCAAGAAACGCGGGAACGCGTCCTCGCTTAACACGCTAGGCACGCAGCCAAGCGCCTTGAGTGCCCCCAGAGCCTGGGCCGCCGGCCCGCGAATGCGGCCCGGCTCACCACAGAGCCACACGCGGGGCTCAAGGCCACGACAGCGCAGGGCTCGCGCAAGCACCCAGGCGTCGCCACCATTATTACCTACGCCGCCAAGAATAAGCGTCTGCGCCAACGCGGCGCCGACTTCATGCTCCAGCACGCGCGCCGCGCCGAACCCGGCATGCTCCATCAATAGGTTTTCCGAAAGCCAAGGATCGAACGAGCGCTCGAAAGCGCGGCTCTCTCGTGCGTTGATAAGCGGCAGCATTCAGGTCTCAGTCTGCGCCGGCGCAACCGGTGCGCAAGAGAAGAGCGCAAGCGCTCAAGATTCAGTCTGCCTTGCCGAGCCCCTGGAAGAGCAGGGGCGATGGGCGAGGAGGCCCGGGATCCCTGGTCTAAAGATGAAGGCGTGCATCGCCCGCGATCGGCTCTATCCTCATCAGCGGTCGCTGGTTCTAGACGGAAGCCGGTGCGGCGCGCGCGCGGACACGGCGCCCGAAGCAACCAGCTTAGACGCGCGTCCTACCCCCCGGCGGCACCAGAAATAATGCGCATGCAGACGGAGCTCAAAATTAGACCTGGAACGCCTCGAGACCACGCAGCGCTTCTGCCCTTACACCGCGCCCTTTATCTCGATTTGCAAGCGCGTATCCTACCGCCGCGCGTTGCCGCGCTTAGCGCCTATCGCGACTTTGACCAGGTTCTCAGCGACGACCTGGCCGGCCTGCTAGCGGGCCCGCCTAACCTGGTCTTCGTCGCAGATCGGGGCAACGACATCGACGGCTATATCAGCGGTCACTTTCAGCTCGAAGCGGGCCGCGTACTGCAACGTCGGGCCCTCATTGAAGATTGGTTTGTGCACGAACATGCCCGGAACCAGGGCCTAGGTCGCAAACTCTTTGAACATTTTGAGCGTGCCATGCGCGCGCGCGGCGCAGAGGTTCTCGAGACAACAACCTGGGCTGCCCACGCCGAAGCGCGCCGCCGCTACGCTTCGCTTGGGTTCGACGAAGTGCAGCTCACGCTGAGACGTCCTTTGGGGATCCGATAAACGCCAGGACTCGCGTTAAACTACGGGTGAGTCGCTCGGGTGCTGAGGGTGTCGGTCTCAAGCGTCGGTCGGCAGCAGACCGTTAAGGGCAGGCTTTCGGCAGGCCGAGGGTAGGAGCGATGCGATTGTAGGTGGCCAGACCGATTTTAATGGCGGCAGGCATGTTGCTTACGATTGCGTTCTCGAGTTCGCCGCAGACGAAGGACTCGACAACCGTCACCGGATCGCTTCCTGCGGGCGGAGCTGGCGCAAAACCACTACCCAAGCTGGCAATCGAAGCGGTCGCGTAGGCCAGGAGCTTGGCCTTCGCTATCTCCAGGTTCAGCCAGACGCCGCCCGCGAGACCGCTTAGAGAGTAAAGATACGCCGCGTTCTCACCCAAGGAAACCGCGGGAGATACGCTGCCCCCACCCCCGGGTGTTGAGCCGGCGCCGCCCCCACCTTCGAGCACCGCAATGGCGGTGCCGGTCGTCTCATGGACTGCCCAAAACGCAACCTCCGCCGATGAACGCGGTACCAGCAGGGTCCAATCTCGACCAAAGAAGGCTGCGCTACGGCGCCAGGCAGCGAGGTTGGGTGCCTCGGCAAAGTGCGTCGCCAGCGTTTCAGCGGGGATAGCGTCGACGGTACCGGCGGTTAAGGCGCTCGCAAGTACCGCGATGGTCGAACGTTCGAAATAGGCGCCCTCGAGAACCATATCCTTTACTGCACGGCGCAACGCCGCCGCGTAAGACTGAGCCGCAAGCTCCCGCACGCCCACCCAACGCGTCAGGGGGAGGATATCGACCCGACGCTCACTATCCGCCTCGTCTTGAGCGGGGCGCTCTTGGTAGAGAACAAAGCGCGGGCCTTGAGGCGTGGCGTCACCCTCGGTGGCTAAGGCGGCGAACATGTGTCGATAAGCGGCGTAAGGCTGAGAACGAACCCCCACGTTGAGCCGTGTCTTGAAGACCGACTCATCAAAACGCGCGGCGTAAAGCGGCTCGAACGCGAGCAGCGTCGTTAGCTTCTCTTCCAACACCTCCGACCAAGACGGAGCGCCGCCTTCGATAAGCAAAGAGGTTGACCCAAGGAAACTCGCCTCCACCTCCCGCATTGTCTCCGCATTGGCTTCCGCCACCGAAACATCCAAAGGAAGGCCGGCCAGTGTTCGTGTCACCGTCTCACCGTCACGCGTCACACTCAGGTAGAGACCGACAAACGCGCCGGCCAACAACGGCGTCTCCGGCACATCGTAGGCCACGCGTGCACGAACGCGTTCGTCGCGGGTCGACACCTCGATTTCACGCACGACTTCCCCCGCGCGTGGGGCTCGGTAGTGAAGCGCGTAGGGGTGCACCGAGTCCTCCAGGTAGGCGAGCGTCGCTGCACGTGCCTCGGCTGCGTCACTTACTCCGGCGACGTAAGCGCCATCGCTAAGCGCCGCCAACTCGCCGAGCACGGCAGCATCTTCAGCACCCACCCCAAGCACAAGCGCTGGCACGCCACTGGCCCTGATTTCGTCCGCTTGCGCCCCATTCAGCGCAGGGCCCTCAAGGATACCATCCGTAAGCATGATGACCAACGTCGGGCGTCGCCGAACTGCTTGAGAGAGTGCCTCGAAAAGCCTAGACCCACTGCCGTGACCCGCATCAAACTGGTCCGCAAGTGCCGTCAGGTCTCGAACAAAAGGCTTGCGTTGATCGGCGCGCTCTCCGATGCCCATGACCGCGACGGACGCGTCGGCATAGGTTAGGATATCCTCAGCTAAAGCGAGCCCCAACGCCCGGAGCGCGGAACCTCGAAAGGCCACGGGAACGCTCGTCGACCGGTCCACCAAAAAGAGCACTCGCGGGGCGTCTTGGTTACGGCGCAAGGTCCCCCACACTGGAATACCGTTTTCCGTCAGCGCGAAGTGTTCGCCGCGAAGCCCGGGAACGCGTTCTCCGGCGGCATCGGTTGGGAAGAGGCGCAGCCGCACCTCGGGAAAGTGCCGTGCATCCGCTTCAACCTCGATGTGCTGAACCGCTGCCAGTCGCTCGGTTTCCCCGGCTTCCAGCGCCAACGGAATGCCGTTAACCTGGACCCGCCCGGCGGCATCAAGGGAGATCGCATCTCCCGCCAACGTGACCAGCGGCCCTGTGCGGAGCAACCGAGTCCCCTCCTCCGGGCTTACCGTCAATCCTTCCACCGAAAGACTCGGCAGGAAGGCCTGCAGCTGATCAACACGCGTCGCCAGCGCCTCGCTGAAGTCAAGCGGCGCCCGCATGCGAAAGACGAGACGTCGTCCAGCAAGGTCGCTGTCCAGCCACGCACCTTCCACAAGCGTCTCCCCGGCGCTGGCGCCATCCAGCGTTTCGGAGAGTCGGTGCCTGGCGAAGACGCGAACGTGCGTCAGGGGCGTCGCGGTCTCCGTAGCATTGGTGACAAAAGCACCTGTGCCGCGCTCTCCCCAGGCCAAGTCAGGAAAAAGTGGATTGGCCCAAACATTCCCCGTGGGCAGCATTACCTCCAGCAGCGGAATACGCGAAGCGCTGAGGTCGGGGAGCTGTTGAGCCGGGACGACTGGCCCGATGTGCTCGAGCAGTTGATCGGCGACGACCCTCGCCTCAATGCCCTCAGGGTCTGTCACGCCGACCGCATGGGGGTTGGGCGAAGTACCCAGCCAGTTCGCCCAATCTGCCAGTTCCGCGTCACTCACCTGAGGGGCGAAGTCCGGGGTTGATTTAGGGGCGAAGAGGACGAGAGCATCTCGGTGGTCCGCATCGGCGAAAGCCACTTTCACGGCCACTTCGAAGCCGGCTTTGCGTAGCAATTCCGCGAGCAGCTCCACCTTATCTCGAGGCGTGCCCACCCCACCCCGCAGTGTCGCTCGCGGCCCGAAACGAACTCGGTTCTCAAAGGGCTGAAAAGCGCGAAGCCTGGGTGCCGGCACTGCGCGAATGCGGTCGCGCACAAACTCAAATATCGCCACGGGGTCCCCGCCAGCAACCAGGCGGTCTGCCTCCGCCGTCCTGTGGTCGGGGCTTTGACGCACGCGTTCGCGCAAAGCCTCCCAAACCCGAAAGGGCTGGGTGTCCGGCAGCGCCCTATCCTCCTCGACGGCAGCCACCGGCTCGGTTACCGGATCCGGTTCGGCCTCTGCATCAAGCGGTTGCGTCCCGGAGCTGCACGCGCCCAAGACCCCCCAGAGCCCTGTAAGCGCATAGCATGTGAACTGCGACGACTTAAGCGCACCATAAGGCCTAAGCATCAGCATGCTAAACAATCCATCATCCTCGCGCATTACGGCTTCTTACCCTAAGGCCAATCTTTCGCCACACCCCACGCAAATACGTCTACGTTCTTCGAGCCGGATGCGTCTCCCTAGCGAAGCGCGGGGAGGCATGAATCCGGCGCCGAATACGGCGTCAGCCGCGCCGGGCGCAACACACAGCTATGCGGATTCGCGGCCTCTTCGCGTGGGTTGGCTCACATTAGGCGCGACCAAGCGCGCCTGCGACCCTTTTGCTTAGCTGGCGCGCCCACAACGTTTCAGGCCTCGGAAATGGCGAGCTGCGTCGGATCGAGCGCGCCACTGGGGTCTAATTCGGCACAGGGCGCTTGAGCAACGGGGGGGTTCGTGCGCCACCAAGCCTCGGCGCGGGCCCACGTCCAGCGCTCTGGTTGCGTCCGCTCGAAGGCATCGAGCGCTTCGCGCAGCGCCTCGGTGCTTTGGAAACGCTCAGCGGGGTCTTTGCGCAGACAGCGCAGCATGATGTCTTCCAAGCCTTTTGGAACTTCAATGTTATGCGCGCTGCACGGTTTGGGCGTCTCCGAGCATTGCGCTGCGATAACCGCAAGCGTTTCACTGTAGGGGAAGAGCGTGCGTCCGGTAAGCAACCAGTAAGCCACCGCGCCCACTGCGTAGTGGTCGGAGCGAAAATCGGCGTTACGACCGCCGTATGCCGACTCGGGAGCGAGAAAGTGGGGTGTCCCGGTGATAGAAAAATCGGCGGTGATTCTCGCATCACTTGCGACATCCCCAGCTTCAGCAATCTGCTTAACAAGACCGAAATCAAGCACCTTGACTCGGTCACCCTCACCTCCAGCATCGCTCAACATGATGTTGGAGGGTTTGATATCTCGGTGAACAAAGCCGACACGATGCGCTTCGCACAGCGAGCTCACCACCCCTAGCAGTAAATAGGCAACACGCTCTGGGCATTGCGGACCGTCACGCCTCACCAAAAGTTCGAGGTCGATGCCATCGATGTACTCCATCGCGTAGAAAAACACACCGCTTTCGGTGCGACCATAGTCAAAAATGGCAATGGTGTGGGGATTCGTTAGTTGCGCTGTGAGTTGTACCTCCCGCTCGAAACGAGCGACCGCCTCGTTGGACGCCGCATCCGTGCGAATAAGCTTGATCGCGGTAGGCCGGCGCAGGAGCGCGTGCTCCGCAAGATACACCTCCCCCATCCCCCCTTCGCCAATCTTACGCTTCAGGCGGTATTGCCCGAGTTTTTCGACGCGGTCCACACGCCCGCGCAGGCGCCGGACCACCACCGAATAGACAAGCCCAACCAGCGCCCCCAAGAGCAACAAGCCACCAAGCACCCACAGAACAGTATGCAGCGCTGAGCGCAAATCATAGGCCTCGCGGACGGCCACCTCGCTCGCGATACCAAAGCCAAGGTCGGCGAGCCAACGCCAGGAGCCCACCACCTCACCACCGTGGTACGTGCGATAACCATCGAGCTGCGCGTCTGTATGGCCCCGCGTAGCGCTACGGGCCAGTAATGTAAGCGGCAGATCAGCGGCGGCGTTTGGAACTTTCCTGAACTCCCCACGCCTCAGATCAGACCCCGGATCTACGAGCTGAATATCGACGCGCGCGGCACCGACGCGCTGTCCTGAAATGGGCACGTCGACCAACGCTTGGGCGAAACGGCTTGCAGAAAGCATCACAGCGTCGCTGTTGAATACATAGGTCTCGCCGGTATCACCGAAGGCAAGCATGCCTAACACGTCCGAAAAGACCACTCGCGGTAGCGAGCGCAAGCCAAGCGTCGCTCGGATCCTGCCCTGACTATCCACGACGGGTGCTTCGGCGATAAACACATGCTCCGGGTGCGCCAACGCATCCTCCGCACTGAGTCCATGAATCGAAACCCGCTGGGGCAGAGAAAGCGAAACATGGCCATCAAACGCGCGCCGCATAAAGGGCGCCGCGCGCAGCGCTGAAAGCGAACCAATGCTCGCTTCGTCATCCGACGCCAGAATCGTTCCGTCGAAGGCTGTCAGGGCGAAGCCTTCGAGTTGGTGCCGCGTCAACACCTCGACAAGTTGCTCGGTCAGCGCCGCCTGCTCGGGGGCACCGACGAGCGCCGCGCGCACCTCGCTTGCGGTATCACCCGCCGCGCCTCGGCGCGCTAGAAGCGCTTCGGTCAACGAGACGACCCGCGTATCCGCTGCCGCCGTGAGTGAAGCCGCACGCTGTCCCTCAAGATAGACACGGACGGCCTGCTCACCGCCGTTTAGGGTTACCTCCAGCTGGCGCCATAGAGCGTGGCGCGAAGTCTCATCGACCGTCCGCACCGCCCAGAAGCCGGCAACGGCGACGGCGAGCGCAAACATCAAAGGAATCAGTGCGTTCCGCCAAGATACGCACCAGCGCCACACGCGCCGTCTCAAATGCGCTCCGCTTACCGATGCCGAGCCCGGGTCCCGGACTATCCCGCGCACATCTTTAGCCATAGCAAGCCGTGTATCCGTGGTGGTGGGCTTTGCCATGCGGTTCAGATGCTTCTAAGAGTCCGCGCGCGGCGCCCCGGAAAGAGCAAACTCGCGCTAAGTGCCAAAGCTGGCATATTAACGGTACCTGCTCAACAAGCAGGGGAACGCGCGCAGCGCTGCCGCGCATGCGTGG
>SLQV01000089.1 GCA_007131285.1 Myxococcales bacterium | reverse complement strand
CGGGTCGATGTCCCTGAACGTCTTGGGCATAAAGAAGAGGTGCTTCGCGAGGAGTTGTTGCCAAGTCTTGGATAAGCTCAGTGGGCGCGTTTCGGATGTCGACCTTAGGGCGCGTAAGCGCACGCACTCTCCGCATTTGGTCGACTACGCGGCTGAACGCAGTCTGGTTTGCTGTTGCGGCGTTTCGTAGGGCACACTGATGTATTGTCGCGAAGGGCCGGATCTGCGAGCCTGGATTGGAGCTGCTGAGAGCAGCCAATATGGTGGGTCGGACGCGCTTCCGGGCGTGATGGGGACAGGGGCCTCGCGCGTGAGCTTTGTGTTTGAAAGGGTGAAGTACAGCGAGCTGAATGCGCGACAGCAGGAGTCCTTCAACTTCCAGAAGGTCTCGGCCGTGCTTGCAGACTACGGCTTTGTAACCATCCTGCTGGCGAGCGACTGGCAGGGCGCGGACTTTATTGCGCAACACCGTGATGGTGCGTTCCTTAAGGTGCAGTTAAAGGGCCGTCTATCGTTCGCCAAGAAGTACGAGGGCCGCGACCTCTACGTGTGCTTTCGGAATGGGCAGGATTGGTTCATGTATCCCCATGACGTGCTGCTAGCTCAAGTGCTTGGACAGACGAGGATGGGGGCGTCGGCATCTTGGCGTCAGCACGGGGGCTATTCTTTCCCGGTTCTATCGAAAACCATGCTGAACTTTCTCGAACCCTACCGATTATAGCAAGGGGTCGCGGGCAATCCTGGCTTACAAGGTCGCGGCTCGCCTCCAAGTGCCGCAGGGCAAGGCGCAGAACAACTTCGCCATCACGCTTCCACCCGCCGACTGGGACGGCGTCACGCCTTTCAGTCGTGCTTCGTGAGACACAAGGGAGGTGTCCGCGATACAGCGTTAGGCCAATAGAATTATTATTATTTATATTAGTAATTTATGGCGTTCTGCTGCTCATGCGCGGGGGTGTCTGGCAGGTTGGCGTTGTGCCTTGCGGACGACGCGTGCGAGGCTTGTGGGCTCAAGCAGAGCTGGAGGCGATTTCAATGCGCGGACGTATGGATGGAGTGAAGTGGGCGCTGGCTGCGTTTGTGCTGTGGGCGGGGTGCGACGGTACGATGCCCGGGGAAGCGGCGGAGATTTTACTGACGGCGTGCACGTCGAATGGGGACTGCGCGGGGGGCGAGGTCTGCCGTGAGGGCGGATGCCGGACCGCTTGCGCTGCCGCCAATGAGTGCGCGGCACCTCTTCCGCTCTGTGACAATGCGCGGGGTTACTGCGTCGAGTGTATCGAAGTAAGTGACTGCAAGACGCACCAAACCTGTGAGGCATCATTTTGCCGCTTTTTCTGCCGGGACAACTCTGCCTGTGCTGCGGATCAGTATTGCGTTCGCGCCGCGGGAGAATGCGCTCCGCGGGAGTGCGAGACCGCCCGAGACTGCAGTGGAGGATTTCGCTGTGAAGGTTTCGCATGCGTCGCTATCGACGCGATTATTTGCGAAGCGAGCGCTGAAAGGTGCAGCGACGATGCGACGACGGTGCTCCGTTGCAACGCGGATGGGACAACGGAGACACCCGAAGTGTGCGATGCTAGCGCGCGTTGCGTCAGCGCTGAGGGCGCGGCCGCGTGTCGCGAGCAGGTCTGTACACCGAACGCACGCGGATGTGTCAACACCACCACCGCGTTCGCATGCGACGCGACCGGCACCGCGCGCACGGAAAGCACCTGTTCTGCTGGCGAATCTTGTGCCAACGGTAGCTGTAGCGTGCGGCTATGCACGGACGCAGAGGCGCGCTGTAGTGCGGGTTCGCTCACTGAGCGTGAGGTCTGCGCTGAGGATGGGCTGGCTTGGCTGCCCTCCCCTTGCGACAGCGATGAGACTTGCGTCGATGGCGCGTGTCTCGAGCGCCTGTGCATGGCGGGGGCGTTGCGCTGCGTTGACGGCTCGCTTACCGGGCGCGAGGTCTGCGCAGAGAACGGGCTCTCTTGGGTGTCTTCTGAGTGCGGAAGCAACGAGACATGCATGGACGGCACCTGTTTCGGACACGTGTGCACGGCCGGGGAGTCGCGCTGCGTTGACGGTTCGCTTACCGGACGTGAGGTCTGCGCTGAGGACGGGCTTTCGTGGCTGTCGTCCGCCTGTGAGAGCAACGAGACGTGCACGGGTGGCATCTGCATTGAACGCGTCTGCGCAGGCGGGACTTCGCGCTGCGTTGACGGCTCCTTCACGGGACGCGAGGTCTGCGCTGACGACGGGCTCTCTTGGCTGTCATCGGCTTGCGGGAGCGATGAATCGTGCACGGAGGGCACTTGCGAGCCGCACTCGTGCACTCCAAACGAAACCGAATGCGCAAACAGTGAGGGCCTGCGGGAGTGCCTCGCGTCTGGGCTTGGTTATTCCGAGATTGTATCCTGTTCGGAGGGCGAGAGCTGCGAGGCCAGCGCCTGCGCTGTTCGGTGCGGCGACGGGGTTGTCGGCGGCAGCGAGGAATGTGACGACGGCAACACGGTAGACGGCGACGGGTGCAGCGCAACGTGCCAGTACGAGTTCCGCTGCCGCCACGCGGATTTCAAGGACACGGGCTACATGAGTGCTGATGGGCTGAGCCTTCCCGATGCGCCTTTCACGATTGAAGCGTGGGTCCGTATCGCAGCCAGTGAAGCCTATAACCCGATCATCAGCTTTGGCAGCACCAGCGAGAGCGTCAGAGAAGCCATGTCGCTGCGCGTAGAGTTTAATGCGCTGCGGATAGGAATCCCTGCGCACAACGGCGTGACGTCGACCACCCAAATCGCCCAAGCGCCGATTACCCCGCTCGTTTGGCATCACGTCGCCTATGTCTACCTGAAAGGAAACTGGACGAGCGGTGACAGTCACCGGCTATACGTCGATGGGCGCGAGTTTTCCGATGCTGCTTCCGACGTAGGCGGCACATTTAACCCCTTCCCAACCCGCGCACCCACCACCATTGGCGCGCAGCAGATGAGCAAGAACCGGTTCTTTCGGGGGCAAATCGCACAACTGCGTGTATCAAGCGGCGCGCGCTACTCGGGCGACTTCACGCCACCTATCGTAGTGACACCGGATGCAACCACTGTGGCGCTCTGGGCCATGGATGAGGGCGAAGGCCCCGTTGCGAACGACAGCACGGCAAGCGAGCGGCACGCAACGTTGGTCTCCGACGCGAGCCTCGTAACCCACTGCCTGCCGTAAGCGGCGCCTGAAGTGTTCTCCATGGAACGCTCCCGGGGAGGTTTCCGGAGCGGGGCGTGGACCGTTGCAGCGGGTTTTGATTGCCTATCTCTGACTCACGTTCGTAGACCCGCGCGCGCTTAGTTATTGAGAAGCGAAGTGATATCAAGGGGATCTCGCGTTCGCGCTGGCAGCATATGACTTCACGGCTGCCGAAGCAGGTTAGTTTTAAGGTGCCTCAGTCAGACGCCAGACTACCCAGCGTCTACTGCCATCTGTCTCGAGACGATTTCGTCAGCCTCCGGCCACGCGCTAAGGTTCATGGTTCTTGAAGTTATCGGCCTCGCGAGTCTTAGGTCAAGCGCGAGAGGTTCCGCCTCGCTCCTAGGGCTCGTGTCACTAGCGGGGTGCGGAGAGGGCTTGGAGGGTGGGGGGCATTTGGGGTAGCACCGGGGGATGGTGCCGTCGGCGGAATCTGTGCTTGAGGTGTTGCAGCTGGCGCGGCTCCTCGACTTGTGTCGGCGGTTTGGCGTGAGCGTG
>SLQV01000213.1 GCA_007131285.1 Myxococcales bacterium | reverse complement strand
GGAGCCCCCCACAATTGGGCACTGCGCGCAGCTCCGTACCCAATTGTGGGTCCCCCCGAGACCCTCCGCGGGCCCCGCAGCCACGCGCTCGCCGGGACCCCGGCCCACCTGGACGCTCCCACCGTGCGCCCGCTCCCGGCCGCCGCCGGGCTCAATCTATTCCTTCACCGTATTAGTCGCTCGTTTTCGTCAAATCGAGATCGAAACCGCGTTGCGCCAGCATCTCGCGAAAGTGCTGCTTGTCCGTTGATTTTACGTAGGCTTCGATCGGCTCGACGACGCCATCGACTACATGCTTGAGCAAGTGATCATTGAGGGTTTGCATGCCCTGGCCCTTGCCTGTTTGCATCGTACTCTTGAGCTGGAAGGTTTTACCTTCTCGGATCAGATTCCGGACGGCGTTATTCGCAATCAAGATTTCATAAGCTGCAATGCGTCCACCCCCCACTTTCTTACACAGTACTTGTGCCACAACTGCTTGAAGAGACTCGGCAAGCATGGTCCGGATTTGAGCCTGCTGACCGGATGGAAACTGGTCAATAATGCGGTCTACGGTGCTAGGTGCCGTGTTGGTGTGGAGCGTCCCAAAGACAAGATGACCGGTCTCCGCCGTCTCGATCGCTATGGCGACCGTCTCGAGGTCGCGCATTTCGCCGACAAGAACAATATCTGGATCCTCGCGCAAGGCAGCGCGCAGAGCCGCCTTGAAGGAATCAGTGTGCACGGAGATTTCTCGCTGATTCACCAAACAGCGTTTGTTCTGATGTACGAACTCGATTGGGTCTTCGATTGTGATAATATGGTCCGCGCGCTCGCGGTTGATGACATCGATGAGCGACGCAAGCGTGGTGGACTTTCCGCTACCGGTCGGCCCGGTGACGAGGACCAGCCCCTTAGAAAGCCAACAAAGGTCGAGTATTGTTTTAGGCAGCCCGAGTTTTTCTGGTGCGAGAATTTCAAAGGGGATTTGGCGGAATACCCCCCCGATGCCGTGCCGGTCCCTGAAGACGTTCGCGCGAAAGCGCGCGACCCCCTCGATGGTGTGCGCAAAGTCAGTGTCCGACTTGGCTTCATACTCGGCACGGTTGCGCTCAGGCATGATCGGCCATATCAACGCCTTGAGCGCGTCGGGACTTAGGGGCGCTTCGCGCTCAATGGGCTCCATGGAGCCGTGCAAACGCAACATGGGAACGACCATCGAAGAAACATGCAAGTCTGAAGCACCCACGCGAACCATGCGCCTCAGATAGCTGTTAATCGCCGGCTCATCTGCTGACGCATCTAGCTCGTAGCCGCTGAACGTATCTTCTCGCCCGGCACTTTCCCCGGAGGCCGGCTCGAACCCTTCCTCATCGTCCGCGTCTTCCTCGCTGAATTCATGAACGGCACGCCTTGGCACGCTCGGAGGCGGTACATCGCGCCGCATGCCCGACCTAGGTGGCGGCGCCGCGACGGCGCTGCTCACCGCGACGCCACTTGGGCCCCCTGACGGGCCATCGGGCTCCGGCGGCGCTGCCGAATCAACCCGCACAGTTGTTTCCGCGGGCGTCCTGCCGGCACGCGGCGCCGGGCTCATCGTTACACTAAGACTACCGCCGTCAACGGCTCGAACCTGGTAGCGTACTTGACCCGCGTCGAGCGTGCGCTCGAACGAGCAGCTACCGCTTTGCCGAAGCGCCTGCGCAGCCGAGACGTCGATGACCTCATGAACCATCGTCTCCAGCTGATCGTGATTCAAGCTCTTGGTAGACGCTTTGTCGCCTTGGGGGAACCTGAAGATGACCGGCGCATCTGACGCGAGGTGTACCTGCAGTGCTCTATGCTTAAACAGATGCTCTGCGTAGAGGTCGAGACGTTTCATGCTCACCCTCGCTAGTTTACGTCAGGCGAACCTCGAGAATCTACACTCGGAAACGGCGTGCATCTCAACGCGCTAGCGCGACGTCGCGGCGTTTTCCACCACAAAGCCCGGGAGCTTTTCCTGGCTCTCAAGCGTCTTCATCGCTTGCGTTGCGGCAAAGCGTGATCGATAGGCCCCAACACGGACGCGAAAAAAGCGACCGCGGCCAGCCAAATCAACCTCAGTCACATAGGCGGAGAAACCGCGTTCCGTCAGCGCGGACTGCAGTTCCTGGGCCTGTCCGAGCGCGCGAAACGACATGACCTGAACGCTGAACGTACCCCCATCAGGTGCGGCCTGAGTTCCACTAAGTGCCGATCGCGCTGCGGAAACCTTCGATTGCGCACGCGTCTGCGGCGGATTGGGAATACCGCGACGCCAATCAGAGACGATGGCACTATCGAGGGCTCCCGCATCACCATCCGCGTCGGGAGAAGCATCCCTTAGCGCTCCTGGAAAGGTGAGGTCAGAGGCCTTCACCGCCGCGGTGCGCGTGGGCTTGACATCACGGACCAAACTGAGGCGGTTCGAGCCCTCCAGGGCATCCTTCACGAGAGCGGAGACTCCAAGCGCTAGACCCAGCATGGCAGTCGCGGCCAGTAAGAGCGTGAGCAGGCGACGCTGAAGAGCCCCGTCTGAAGCCGTAGAGTCGCGGTCAAGCATGTCGGGGTGCAGGGGAAGAAAGTCACTGGCCATGAGCAGAAGCCTCGCGACTTCCCAGATGATTTGACAAGTTTTCGGCGCATTCGGGCAACGCCCGTGGCCACGGCGACCTACGCTGGAGGCCCGCCTAGCAGCCCGGACACGCGCATGATAGGCTCTGCCTCGAATTATGGCCGAACCTTCACGTCATTTAGCCGTCACAATCGAAGACGAGATGCGCAAGTCGTATCTCGACTACGCGATGTCCGTCATTATCGGGCGCGCGCTACCCGACGTCAGGGACGGCCTCAAGCCGGTGCACCGCCGCATCCTGTACTCGATGCATGACCAGCGCATCCACTACAACCAGTCGTACAAAAAGTCCGCACGCGTTGTCGGTGACGTTCTTGGCAAGTATCACCCCCACGGCGACGGCGCCGTGTACGACGCACTCGTGCGCCTCGCGCAGACATTCTCGATGCGCTACCCGCTGGTCGACGGGCAGGGAAACTTTGGCTCGGTCGATGGCGACCCCGCCGCGGCCATGCGCTACACCGAGGTGCGACTTGCGCGCTTCGCGTCGGACCTCTTAGCGGACATTGACAAGGAAACTGTCGATTTCGGTCCAAATTTCGACGATTCGGAGCAGGAACCCCTTGTACTGCCAAGCCGGATTCCCAACCTACTCGTAAACGGATCCGGTGGCATTGCCGTAGGCATGGCCACGAACATCCCACCGCACAATCTGCGTGAAGTTGTCGACGCCACCATACGCTTGATCGAAAACCCGGACCTAACCGTCGACGAACTGATGCAGATTGACGAGGAAACCGGCCGTCTCGGAGTTAGAGGGCCGGACTTCCCCACCGCGGCAACTATCTACGGGACCCAAGGGATTCGCGACGCATATGCTACGGGCCGAGGCCGCGTCATGATTCGCGCCAAAGCGCTCATTGAGGATATGGGCCCTCGGGAAGATCGGCAGCGCATTGTCGTTAACGAACTCCCCTACCAAGTCAACAAAGCCGAACTTCTCAAGAAGATTGCGGAGCTTGTAAGAGAAAAGCGTATTGAGGGTATCTCAGACCTGCGCGACGAGTCAGACCGCGATGGCATTCGCATGGTTATCGAGCTCAAGCGCGATGCCTACGCGGAAGTTGTTCTCAATACCCTCTACCAAATGACCTCACTGCAAACGAGTTTCAGCGTGCATACGCTGGCGATTGTACGCGGTAGACCCAAACTGCTCACGCTAAAAGACACCTTAGAGGCGTTCATCGAGCACCGCCGCGAAGTCGTCCTGCGACGGACGCGCTTCGAGCTGCGAGAGTCCCTAAAACAGAAGGAACTTGTCGAAGGCCTCGGCATGGCAACAACCGACATCGACCTGGTTGTCAGGACGATCCGAGAGTCTAACGACGTCGAGATTGCCCGGTCGCGGCTGATGGCTTTGCCTCTAAAAGGCCTCGAACACTTTGTTCGCCGGGCGGGGCGCCCCGACGCTGAGATCCAATCTGCCATCGCTCACGGCGACTACTTGCTCAGTGAACGCCAAGCTCGTGCCATTCTAGAGATGCGTCTTTCTCGTCTCACCGGCCTCGAGCGAGAGAAGCTTGCGACAGAATACGGTAAACTTTGCGACCGAATCACCGAACTTGAGCGAATTTTAAGCGACGAAGGCGTGCTCAAGGGACTGATTATTGGCGAGCTCGACGAGGTCAAAGAGCGCTACGGCGATGCAAGACGTAGCGAGATTGTGGCAGCGAGCAGCGAGATTCGCCTCGAAGACCTTATCGCCGACGAAGAGGTCGTTATTCCTGTCACCCACGCAGGGTATATTAAACGTGTTCCGTTAAGCGAGTACCGTGCCCAAAGCCGCGGCGGAAAAGGCACTCGAGGGATGGACGTACGAGACAAAGACTTTGTCTCGTATATCTTTTCCGCCAACGCCCACGCCCATGTACTCTTTCTGACCAATTCAGGGAAAGCGTTCCTGAAACGCATCTACGAGATACCGGAAATGAGTCGCGCTGCCCGCGGCCGGGCCATCGTCAACATACTCGGCCTCGGTGGGGAAGAGAGCATCGCGGCGGTTTTGCCCATACGCGAGTTTGTCGAGGACGGCTTCTTGCTGACGTGTACAACGAAGGGTCGCGTTAAGCGCACTCCGCTCGATGCCTACGCCAATATTCGCTCTACTGGCATTATCGGCGTTGCCATTGAAGAAGGTGATGCGCTGCTCGGTGCTCGAGTCGTAGGCGAGCAAGACCATGTGATGCTCGGAACACGCCAGGGCATGAGCATTCGTTTTGCGCTCTCGGATGTCCGACCCATGGGACGTGATTCCCGCGGCGTGCGTGGTGTGGACTTAGCAAACGGCGATCACGTTGTTGGGATGGAAGTAATTCCCGGCGACGATATCGATGTGCTCACCGTTTGCGCTAATGGCTACGGGAAGCGCACCTCCATTTCCGAATGGCGGGTACAGAATCGTGCTGGACGTGGTGTCCGAGCCATCGAGACATCCGACCGGAATGGCGAACTCGTAAAGCTGCGGGTCGTTCGTGAAGACGAGCAAGCTATGCTCATCACCAATCTCGGTCAGGTGATTAGAATGCCGGTTGCGGATATCCGCCGTATTGGCCGCAACACGCAGGGCGTCCGTTTGATCCGGCTGCGGCGCAATGAGTACGTCGTCGATATTGAACCCCTTGCTGACGAGGAAAGCGACTCTTCAGATCAGGTCGCCGACGCTTCTGAGTCGGTGAACGGGGAGGAATAGCGCGCCATCGCTTATTTGCCAAAGCGCTAGCGCAGGGGCTTGGGTTTATGGCTCTTGGGAAGCGTGTCCTAGGATGCGTTCCCCCCAAAGGTGCCTAATCCCTTGCTTTCGGCCTCGACGCACTCGTGGCGGTCAAAAAAGATAGGCAACAATTAAGAACGCCCGCGCCGCGTTGCCTTTCTGGGCAATGCGGCGCGGGCGAAGAGGCTAGCCCAGTTAAGGCTGCCGGGAAGACCTGCTAGAAGTCCATCCCGCCGGGAGCGCCGTGGCTGTGGGCACCCGCCGAAGCCTTCTCAGGCTTAGCGACTTCCGCAACCAACGCATCAGTCGTCAGCATCAGACCGGCAACAGATGACGCATTTTGCAAGGCGGTCCGCACAACCTTCGTCGGGTCAATCACTCCAGCAGCCACAAGATCCTCGTACTTCTCCGTTGCCGCATTGAAGCCGTGAGAGCCTTTTGCCTTACGCACTTCATTAACAACGATTGAGCCCTCAAGACCTGCGTTCTGGGCAATCTGCCGGAGAGGCTCCTCGATTGCACGTCGAAGAATCGATACGCCGACGGTCTGCTCAGGCGAAAGCTTGAGCGCGTCGAGTGCACCTTGCGACCTGATGAGCGCAACACCACCGCCAGGGACGATGCCCTCCTCAACCGCAGCGCGAGTCGCGTGCAGCGCGTCTTCCACGCGTGCCTTCTTTTCCTTCATCTCAACTTCGGTAGCCGCGCCAACCTTGACGACGGCAACACCACCGACAAGCTTCGCTAGTCGCTCTTGCAGCTTCTCGCGGTCGTAGTCACTCGTCGTGTCCTCGATCTGACGCCGGATTGTCTCAATGCGACCGTTGATCGCATCCTTGGAACCCGCACCATCAACGATGGTGGTGTTGTCCTTGTCGATTTGGACACGCTTTGCGCGACCGAGGTCGCTAAGCGTCACGTTCTCAAGCTTGATACCAAGCTCTTCGCTCACTACCTGACCGCCGGTCAGTGTCGCGATGTCCTTCAGCATCTCCTTGCGTCGGTCACCAAAGCCCGGCGCCTTAACGGCGGCTGCCTGAAGTGTCCCGCGCAGCCGGTTGACAACCAGTGTTGCCAACGCCTCGCCCTCGATATCTTCAGCGAGAATGAGCAGGGGCTTTTGCTGTCGCGCAATCGCCTCAAGCACAGGCAGAAGATCTTTCATGTTACTGATCTTCTTCTCGCAAATCAGCACGTAACAATCTTCAAGCACCGCTTCCATACGCTCGTTGTCCGTCACGAAGTATGGTGAAAGGTAACCGCGGTCAAACTGCATGCCCTCGACAACATCAAGCGTCGTCTCGAGCCCCTTTGCCTCTTCAACCGTGATAACACCTTCTTTGCCGACCTTCTCCATCGCCTCAGCGATGATCTTGCCGATGGTCTCGTCACCATTCGCTGAGATTGTCCCAACCTGAGCGATTTCCTTGGGATCCTTGGTCGCCTTGCTAACGCTTTTCAGCTCAGCAACGATGGACACCACAGCCTTGTCAATGCCACGCTTGATCTCCATCGGGCTGTGACCAGCTGCTACGAGCTTGGACCCCTCGCGGAAGATTGCTTGGGCAAGTACTGTCGCGGTGGTCGTACCATCTCCGGCGTTGTCCGAAGTCTTCGAAGCAACTTCACGGACCATCTGCGCGCCCATGTTCTCGAACTTATTTTCAAGTTCAATCTCTTTAGCGACGGTTACGCCGTCCTTGGTAACCGTCGGAGCACCGAAGCTCTTCTCGATCACCACGTTACGACCCTTCGGCCCGAGCGTGACCTTCACCGCATTTGCCAATGCATTGACGCCTGCCAGGATGCGCTCGCGTGCAGCGGCATCATATAGAATCTCTTTTGCAGCCATGATTAAATCTCCCTAACACATAAAAATCAAACAAAAATTGAAATACACAGCTTCAGATGGCAGCGAAGACGAAGAGCACTATCGGACTCAAGCAAATCTGTCCGACCGTTCATTCGTCTCCACAGGGCCGAAGCATCGCGCACACTATTCAACGATGCCGAGGATGTCATCTTCGCGAAGAATGAGATGCTCTTCGCCTTCGATTTTCACTTCAGTCCCGCTGTACTTACCAAAAAGAACTCGGTTACCAGGCTTAACCTCGAGCGCCCGCAGGTCACCGTTTTCGAGAACCTTACCGTTGCCGACAGCAACTACCTGACCCTCGATGGGCTTCTCCTTGGCCGTGTCGGGGATGATGATCCCACCCTTGGTCTTCTCGTCTTCCGCTACGCGCTTCACTAATACGCGGTCTTGCAAAGGCCTGATTGCCATACGCTCCTCCAATCGCACGGGGGTATAAAGTTGCCCCGATTTCTGGGACGCCCGCGCTGGTTCGGGAGGAAGCTAACCATCCGCCCCGAGCCGTCAACCCCCTGGGCGAGCATTCGCACGGATGCACCAAGATTCACGCCGTCGACACGCAAACCCGTCGTTACGCACCTGGCATACGCAACCGTGCAAGAGAAAATGGAGAGGCGGCGCGGTAAATAGCTACGCAAGCTTGGAGCTCGCGAGCCCAAGCGCCACAGGGCAAGCCTGAGCGATTCACAAGGATCCTACACTCGCTGAACGCGTCGCTACCGCTCTCGACAGACAAGTCTCCGCGGCAAAAGCGACGTTTGCTGAATCCGAGCGGCACCGGGGCAAGCGCATCGGCGAGAACGCCCACGCGAGGCGCAGGGGCGAGCTGCAGGGCGCCGATTCGGCCGCGGGGCCCAAAAGCGTACTGCAACGCAGCCTCGGGCCGCGCCTGGTGCCGACGCTGAGGTTGCTTTCTACGCACCAACGACCAGCACATGCGCTGGCTCTCCCCGTCGAGTTCCCATGCGCCCACGCTCAACACGCTTCAGCGCCGCATAAATCAGGCCGACACCCTCCGCACCTGAACCGCTTACGCCGCGCGCATGCCTCGGCTCATACCTAGCGCACTGCATCTCAGGGCCAATAGCGAAGAGGGTTGGCGAGAATAGTTCCCATCAAGGCGGATCTTGTTGTATTCTGATTGAAGAACTGGTTAGCGGCTTATAGGAATGTGTTTACGTGACTAGCATCTCTGTATGGCCCTGGATTAAACGCGTGTTCCCAGTCACGATGAGGACTACCTAGAAGAGAACTCGTCAACCAATAACCACGGTGGATCGCCACGCCGGTGCCTAGGATGCCTATGATCGACCTTGATACTTACAAAGATGTTCAAGCATATTTTCATGAGCTTCTGACGGAAGCACGCTCTGGAGACATCGCGGAGTTCGAAGACGACTTCATGGCCTATCTGGTGCGTTTACTTTCTGGATATCTCACTTTAAAAAATGACCCCTCGTTTCTACTTCCTCTTGTGGAGCGTCTTAAGCTGGCTGTCGAATCAGCTGACACAAGAGATCAATTCTCGCATTTCCGTAACCTTGGAGACTGTGCACTGTTTCTCTCAGGTTTCTTTCACGAATATTTCGGCACGCGTGGCCTCAACCGCCGCTATTTGAGCGGTCTAGGCGAGCAGGCCTACGCGAGTGCTGGCGCATTAGTTGTCACGGCGAACTCCCCAATCGGACGCCTGGACGCCACACTCTTTTTTCGCCTATCAGAGCGTTTTCGCTCGGTCGTGGAAACCTTCGAGCGTATGCGCGGTTCCACCGCGTCAGCGGTAGCTCCAGATATGCTGAGGCTTATCCATGACTGGCAGCAACAAGCCGGTCTTCGCGCTCCCAAACGCAATGCAGCAGACCGAGAGATCTCGCTGCTGGGCGATTACTCTGACTCCGATCATGTCTTTCTCGTTCCAGCACGCGATACGCTGAAGCACTGATATCGCATGCAACATCACCACCTGCCGCTACTACATCACTTTCAGCACACGCTGGTACGCATCAATGACCTTGGATCGCTCCCCCAAGTCGGAGATTTTCTAACCTGCGAAGAGAAGGCGGCTGCGTGGGTGGGCGCGGAAACACACCGAGGAGAAGTGCTGATCGTTCACAGCGCTCCCGACACGGACGTGGAGGTTGGCTTGTTTCTGGCGCCCTCGCTCATCGAGAGCTTCGCGCGGTGGAGCGAGGCCCCTTTTCCTTGCGCAGCCGAGCGCTGGCGCCATGTAGGCGCAGTGATCGAAGGCCTTTCCCATTTCAACTTGCTGTGCCACGCAGCAGCGTTTGAACGGCCTCTCACCCAACTAGAGCTCGAGATCCAAGCCGATATTGATCGCTTTTCGTTGCTTGCTTGGCTGCTTCACAGCCGTAACGAGCGCGCCTTTATGCGACATAATCCCGCGGAGCTATGGGCTTTTCTCTTTGACGCTCCTAACCTGCGCGACGCGCCCGGCAGTGTGGAATGGAAGCGCTATCGCACGGCGTTTCGTTGTTCCCGAGCGTTGACGCGTGCCATGCTCCCGCTCCTCGCCGCAGAACGATGGCAAGCGTTCCTGCAACGACTTCGTTCGCTCTACCGACTACCGTTGGCTGCAAAGCTCTCACTCAGCGGCCAACTTGGCTGAGTCAAGTTGGCGACCAGGCACCTGACTGAACGCGTTCGACGGGCGATCCTGTGACTAGACCCGCCGCGCCATTTGAACTCGAGCAAAGGACGCGCCCCGAAATGGCTCCAGCTTCATGCGCAATCCTTCTGCACCTAATACGATGAAGGAATAGATTGAGCCTGCGGCGGCCGGGAGAGGGCGCACGGTGGGCGCGTCCCGCCGAGCGCGCACTCTGGCATGATTCCCAAGGCCCTTGGCACTGAGACGCCGTACTGCGCTTCGGACGCTGCGCGCTCCCGGCCAACCCCAAGGCACTCCGCACACGCGCCCCCCCAGGGTCGCCCTGCTGAATATGAAGACAAGATGTTTGCGAGAAACGCAACGTAGGGCTCTAGACCAAGAACTCCAGGCCGAATGGTATCAGTGTTAGCGCTCGGACATGGGATGCCTCTAGAGCCGGAATGCGAGAGCCCGCATCTGCGCGCCCTGACAGACCTGTTGCGGTCCCACATTCCGGACTTGCGCTCGATACGAAAGCACACGCGCCGGACCGGTTCAGGCCCTTATCCAGCACACGCTACCCCCTCACCCCCGGCCCGACATCAGCGGGGACACCGGTCAGGTTTGCGAAAACACGAAGGGGTAAGAGACGCTTACGACACCGCCACCATCAGGGGACGGGAAAGACCACGTCTTTACCTTTCCTGCCAGGCAAGATTCCACCCCAGCGTTGCGTAAAGTCGAATCCGACACCTGAGCACTCATCACCGCACCAGACGGTGATATGACGAAGGCAACGACTACACGTCCTTCTAGGTCAGGCTGCTTGTTGAGCTCACGCTCGTAGCAAAACTTAATCTCAGCTTTGTGCTGATTAACCACGCGACGGATTACTTCCTTGCTCAATGAGCCAGTGACCGCCGCCACACCCGCCCTTACTTGAGGTGCGCCGCCACCAGAGCGGCCACCTAGAGAGCCCGCCCCCTTACCATAGCCTCCACCGGTGCCTCCACGACCTCCGCCTATCGTACCTAGGTTACCGACTCCATACGTTCCCTCGCCGGTACCGCCGCCACCCCGACCAGTTCCACCCATGCCCAAACCGCCCTGACCACCCGAGTTGCCGATGGCTCCGAGGAGACCTCCGTAGGCGCTCTCTGAATCTCTTCCAAGCGCATTCTCAACACCAAAAGGAGACGTTGGACCGTCAAACAATCCGCTCAGCTGCTGCATCGCTCCGAGCACACCGACCGTACGTGCCATTTCTTTGGCTGACTCTCGGCCTACAGTGGGCTTTACGTTATCTTTCGGGCCTTTAACTGCAGAACGCTGATTCGCCTTCGGTGCATCTTTTTTGCCCGATTCACCCTCATCGTCTTTGGCTTTTTGACCTTCCTCACCGCCACCGCTAGGCCCCTGTAGCCACTTCGCCTTTTGTTTTTCTTCCTCAACGACTGCCAGCAGGTATTGCATCTTCTCTAAATCGGCATTCAGCATATCGATAGAGAGCGCAGATGGATTGGGCGGCACCACATAAAATAAAAACAGAAAGAACAGATGTACCAGTAGTGTGCCAAGAAAAAACCAAATGGGCCTTTTGTCAACGGGCTGTGACGCAGCGATGCGCTTGCCCGCGCGAACCTGCCGTATAATGAACGTGAAACCCTGATATTCGAAGCGGACCGACGTCTTCGAACGCAACTCAACACTACGAGCACCACTCTGCGTGCCTGAACTTCTAATAAGTCCCTTCTGCTCGGCCTCCGCGAGGCTCTGGCGGGTCGCGCCGTCGTTGAGTGTCCCTGCCGCGCCTACCGGCACGTTGACAGCGGCACTGCCTAACGAGCCTGCCACCAAGGTAAACTTCTCGTCGCCCAACACTTGCCGTGGCAATACAAAATTGACGTCGCGTCCGGTTGCGTCGCCCTCGCCAACGACGAAATTTTTCCCAACCGGAATATGGGATACATGCTGGACACTGCGTCGCCCCCAGAGAATCATTACCTCGACCGCGTCTTCAGCGCTCTCGACCTCATTCGGATCAACTTTTGGGCCGGAACGCCGGAGAGCAAATCGCTCCTCGGTTGACCCCGCCTCGGCTTTCGCAAAGCCTGACGCACCTCCGAACGGAGCGGGAACCTTCGCGAATTCGCTCGTCGCCCGCTGCTCAAACGCACGGGCCTGAGCGCCCACCGCGGCCTGCGGCGCTCTTGAACTACGGCCCGGCCGCGTACTTACCCGCTGCGCCCCGCGTCCCTCCAGACTTCCGTCATTGGGAGCCCGGTCACTACTCGAGGCTACACCTACAAATAAAAGTGTAAGCTCACCAAGCTGTACTTTATCGCCTGCCACAACAGTGGCCTTATTGATCTTGGTTCCGTTTAAAAGCGTGCCTGACGCGGACCCTAAGTCCACCACGGTGAGACTATCTCCCGAACGCTCAAAGCGCGCGTGCATTCGAGCTACGCTCGGATGATCGAGCTGTAGCTGACTACTCGCGAGCCTACCCGCAGTAATCACCTCAGCTTCGACCTCAAGGCGCTGCAAAAGCCCAGTACTATCGTGAATTTCGAACAACAGCATCCACTTACACCCGCACCTAGGAAAAACACATCCCCGTAGCGCCTCAAACAACGCCTCGACCTTGCGAGGCTTCAGGATACAGGATGCATCAGCCTGATTGTGAAGTTAAATCAGAAAATGCGCTCCGGGACAAAGATGATGTCGCCAATCTCGAGTTCGAAATCAGGGGCCTCTCCCGAACTCGCGCGACCCGCTTCTACCTTGAAGCGCTGCAGTTCCGTCCCAACTTTACGTGTAACCACAGTACGATCTTTCGCAGAAAGCGCTGTGAAACCGCCTGCCATCGAAATAGCTTGAACCACAGTGAACCCAGGTTTCATCACCAGCGCCCCCGGGCTCTTCACCGCTCCAACGACAGACACAGTCTCGTCGGACGATTCGCTCAAAAACACAACCACCTGAGGATTGCGAAAAATTCCGCGCTCAATATACGCATCTCGCAACGCTGCGGCGAGCTCGTTGGGCGTCTTCCCGGCTACAGGCACCGACCCAAGAAAGGGGAAAACAACAGAGCCATCATCGGAGACCCGAAACCGTTTAGGCAAAGCTTCTTCGCCATAAATGTAGACCTCAAAGATGTCTTTGGCACGCAACGCACCCTCGACCCGTGTGGGCGCACTCGAATCCCGCGCGGCACTGATAACGCCAGCCCCCGAAGCGCGCGACCCGCAACCCAACAACTGCGATAGACAAAGCAAGCCTAGCAAAGGCACGATACTAGCGATCCAACCGCGAAGCGTCTGGCTGCGCCCAAAACAGCACGAGGCTTGCGCGTGTCCTCCAACTCCGAGCGCGCAAACACCCGTGCATTTAGCTACTTTATTATCAGCAACCACAGACCTCTCCGACCCCGTCGAACATGTAAGGAAGCACGGCGACTCGCTTTACTTCCTGAGTCTGTTGCGAGCTAGCAAGTAGCGTGTCCTAGCATCAAAAGGGAACTCGGCGTTGTTGACAAAACCCCAACCCCTTGCATCTGACCCGAAAAACATCTCGGCCCGCGGGCAAGCTAGTACTTCGCGCGCAGCCCACCCCAAACAATAGATTGCGAAAAGTCTGCTGGATCCAGCACGACCCCCCCCGCACCAGTGTTGGTTGCGAATGAAAAATCAGTAATCACCTGTCGGTAGCTGTACTCGCCAAAGAGCAACAGCCAGTTAAGCATCGCGAAATCTACACCGGCATCTGCCTGAACCACGACATCATTACGCAACGCGTTAGCAGCATCGATTGGCGCACCCGACGCATCTAAAAACTCAGAGTAGCGCCAGTAGCTCACACCCGCGCCGGCGTGGAAATTAAAGCGTGCCAGACGTTGCGTCGAAATATCGAACCGACCCTCATCCGCAACAATGGAACGCGAGCTCGGGGTTACACGTAGGCCACGCCGATACCCGAGCGAAATATTACTGTCTGCGACAAAGTCGTATCGAAGCTCAGCGGTCGCCAGCAGCGCATCACGGTCAGACAGCCGATCGTCAGTCGTAATGCCCGCCCCGTAACCGATCTCCAACGTG
>SLQV01000085.1 GCA_007131285.1 Myxococcales bacterium | reverse complement strand
TTGACCTGGAAACAAAAGCTCCGTGCGAATCAAGAGTGCGAACACGCCACCGGCGAAGAAAGATATCAGTACCGCGACAAGGTACATGATTCCAATGCGTTTGTGATCGACAGTGGTAAGCCAGCTCGCAATGCCTTTCGCACTGAGATAGTTTTCGTCTTGAACGGCTCCAGCTGCCGGTGCGCCGTCAGCCGATCCAATGCTTTCCGCGTGAGTGCTCATGATCTTTGTCCTATTCCTGACTTAGCTCTTTGATGTACGCGATGATGGCGTCGAGTTGAGCCTCGCCAAACCTGTAGGGAGGCATCAGAAGATTCTCGTAACCCGACACAATCTTGGCCTGGGGCTGGAGTATTGACTCGCGAATATAGTTTTCGTCCGCAACGATGGTCTTACCGCTGGTCATTTTTTCTTCACGCATGTAGAGGCCCTTCAAATTGGGCGCGGGCATCTGCGTCTCGCCATCGACGCTGTGACATGTTCGGCAACCGCTCTTTTCGACGAGCTGCTTCCCCCACTCCGCCTCGGAGAGGCCATCCGGTGCGGACGGGCCTTTTTCCAAAAACTTCTCATAGGTTGCCTCATCAACAATATTCAATGTCGCGAGCATCGCGGAGTGGCCGACGTTGCCAGTCGCTCCCTCGGGGGCGCCACAGTATTCGGTGCAGTATGCCTGTACTTTACCTGTCCGCGTTGCCTCGAACCATAGAGTGGAATAGCGCCCGGGAACAACATCCTGCTTAACCCGAAAATCCGGCACAAAGAAGGAGTGCAGGACGTCGCCAGAGCTCATGATAAAGCGGATGGGCGTATCTACCGGCAAGGTAACCTCGTTTAGTTCCTCCATCCCGTTCGGATGCCTGAACTCCCACAACCACTGGGCACCACGCACACGAATATCGAGCGACGAGCTCGGCGCGACGGAACCGCGAACGTAGCTTTGAAACCCCCAGTGAAAGAGTACGATCAGCAGTATCAACGGGAGTATGGTCCAGGCCACCTCAAGCGTATTGCTATGGCCAGTCTTTTTTGCGCGCACACCCGGCCTGCTTCGGTAACGAAACACGAAGTAGCCCATCACGCCGACAATGCCGACGAAGAACGCAACGCTGATCCAGAAGATGACGTAATACAGCCAGTCCACCTCAGCCGCGTAGGTCGAGAGTTGAGCTGGCAGTTGATAAGTGCTTAGTTCCATCTGACGTCCTGTTGTCCGACTCGTCTTGTCCGAAGAGGGGCCTACGCCCGCCCGGCGTCACTTGCCGGCGCGGAGTTTAACGCAAACGCTTGACCGCGCCCCCGTTTTCATAGCCCCAGCAACCGCATTCGTCTTTTGCCAATAAAACGCCTTGGACAGAGGCCTCGCTTGCAGCGCAAACGCCGCCGACGCCTATGCCCGTTCCCCACCCGCAACCAAGGCGCTCAAGGCGTACGACCCGGAATCACGCGCGCTAAAGAATCAACGCGACACATCTCCCTTCAACCCGCCGACGCCTCCCCTGCGGCGCTCGCGCCGCCAAAAGAATGCTAGCGCCAACAGAATGCAACCTAGGACCAAGACACCGCTGAGGCGCATCACCTGCTCCGCTACCAGGACATATGACCCCGCCTCGGGATCATAGCGGTAACAATAGAGCAGAACCTTGTCTAGCGTTGATTTAGCGTTGCCCGCTTTGGTTTCCAAGACCGCAAGTTTGAAATCGGCCGGGGAAAACTTTAGCCCATACAAGTAGCGCTTCACCCGGCCAGATCCGTCAACAAAAATCAACGCGGCTGGGTGCGCAAACTCCTGCTGTTTCTCGTCGAAAAAGAAGTGGTACCCCACCACGTCGGCCAGCGTCTGCGCCCCAAGCACGTTCCCGTGTAAGAACGACCAACCATGATCGTTTTCCGCACGACCCATGTCCTCGAAGGCCGCTTTTCTACGCCTAGCTGCCGTCTCCGCTGAGTCTCTTGGGTCGAAGGAAACCGTGACCACGTTAAAGTCTTCCCCCAAGCGAACGCCTCGGGTTTCCTTGACCACGTCGGCAAGCGCCGAGAGAACCAGGCCACAAAGCATGGGACACGAGTAATACGCCAGCGTAAGCACCGTTGGCTTGCCCTGAATAAGGTCACCCAAACGAACTTCGCGGCCTTCTTGATCTTTAAACCGCAACTCAGCGGGCAACTCGGCCTCAAGATTCTCTACGACGTCAACCTCCTCCAGCCTAGGCGGAGAATCGATCGAGCTCCTGGAATCACTTATGCTCGAAGGGATGCAACCATACGCAAGTGCAAGCACTCCTGAACACAAAAGCCCCGCCGCACGCCGCGCGACACAGCCACGGTCATAGCGGCGGGACTCCGCCCATGGAAACCGCTTTGGACCACAACCCATGCGCCTTGCGGCGTTCACGCCAGCGCCCCGTGTGAATGAGACCGTCCCGATACCCGGGCAACGTGCGCAAGATCCACGTTGATCACCGCCCCACACAAAGCTTTGCAGAACATACACACAGGTGCGAAACGCGGCGGAACACATCCTCACAATTTAAACATAGGTTCAGTCTAGCCCGCGGTCATGCATCCCCGGCCGAAACCGAAACGCCACCCTGCTCGACGTTCGCGGCATCTCTCGTGGACGCGTCGCTCCCCCCCACACCTGCGCTTGGCGCATCATCATCGCCCTGGACCGTCGCACCGGGTGGCGCCTCCTCCTCGGCACCGCGCAACGGCGTCGCCTCCCAAGAGCCGGCTTTGCGATGTGCCCATCCCTCTAGCGCACCTTCATCTGCACTGTCTTTGGGCACAATCGCACTTTGCTTTTGGCGACCCTCAACCTCAATGCGCCTAAACGTTTCGTGAATATCAATGCTTGAAGCGTCTACGCTCGCGCGCGCCTCCATTCGATGCCGCTGCATCTCTCGTAAGAACTTAGTCTCAGTCTTCGCAAGCTTTTCTTCATTAACGACCGAATCGAAATACGAATCGAATAGCAACTTGAATGCAACAAGCGAAATCACTGTCGCAATGGTGACAGCGAGAATGATACCAACGCGCGGCTGGCTGCGATCATAGTCACTTGGATGGACAACGGACATAAATTGCCTTTGTTACGTTCACAGATTTTCAAAACCCAGAGACCGCGACAAGCGCGGATCGCCAATGGGCACAAGCAGACTCCGGGATGCCCAAAGTGCAACGACACCAAGGTACACACCGAGAACTGCCATCAACGCGACTAAATCAAACCAAGATATCGATTCCCATCCCTGCGCGTGTGGCATCACAAACCAGTACATGTCTGCGACGTGCATGAAGAGAAGCCAGCTCGCGCCGAAACCAAGAAGAACGAGCTTGCGCTTCACCACACGACTCATCAGCAAAATAAACGGGGCAGCAAAATGGCCCACAATGAGCAGCATGGAAAGGAATGACCAATTCGTCCCTCGCCAGCGCAGCGCATAGTACGTGAGCTCTTCAGGTATCGAAGCGTACCACATCAGCATTAACTGGGAGAACGCGGCATATGTCCAGAAGCACATGAACGCGAACATCAGTTTGCCTAGATCATGATAGTGCTCAACGTTGACCGCTTCGCCCAAAAAGCCAAAGCGCTTGAGCGAGAGTGTACTTACAATAAGGAGCGCGTGAATCGCCATCGCGGCGCCAGCGAAATAATAAACGCCAAAAATCGTTGAGTACCAGGTCGGCTCAAGCGCCATTAACCAATCAAAGGCTGCAAACGTCAGCGTAAGACCAAAGAATATTAGCAGCGGAGCTGATAAACGCTGAAGCCTCGCACTGGTCTTTGCATCGCGGTCTTGATCCTGACGTCGTGACGCACGCAGCAAGAAGACGCCGAGCCACGCCCAGAACGCGACATATACTACCGCACGTAGCGTAAAACCGGTTCGGTTGAGATAGCTGGACTTGCTTTCGAGCAATGCCTCGTGAAGCGCGTGCTCGGGAGTATGTCCGTGTTCTGCACCACCATGGCCGCCCGCTGCCATCGCGGCCTTGCCCTGATCCTGGTGGACAGCCGCGTCATGGCTATCACCCGCGGGAGCGTGGTGGTCATCACCGTGTTCTCCGTACCAGTGGTAGATGTTGGGTTGAAGCGCCAATAAAGGAATCACCAGCACCAAAAGCGCCGGCGCCCCAGCGGCAAAAAGCTCGGCGACCCGCCGAACTGTCACGCTCCAACCCGCCGCCGCGAGATGCTGGATCAGCACAAAAAACAGGGCCCCCAGTACAACGGAACTCGCCAATGCAAACGCAAATAAATACGAAAACGAGAACCTTACCGCATCGATCTGATGCGCGACAACAGAACCAAGTACGCCGAGACCGCCAACAACGAATGCGACGCTCGCAAATTTGATCGCCTGGCCGCCCGGCGTAAGCTGGCCGCGGCTAACGACCGACTGCTTGTCACTCATGGTACTCATCTTGTTTTTACTCCTGGGCCACCAGGTGCTGCTGCAGCTGTAGCGCTCGGACGTAAGCGACTACCGCCCATCTATCATCAACCTTAAGCGTATGACCCTGCCCCGGCATGGCCCGGATGCCATTCGCTATCGTGGCGTATAGCTGACCGTCCGGAATGTGCCTGATGCGGTCATCATGAAGCGATGGCGCGACGAAAGATCCAACCCGCGCCTTTCGATTCACTGAACCAGCGCCGTCGCCAGCATAACCATGACATGGCGCGCAATAGATATTGAAGCGCGTCTGACCCCGTTCAGCCAGCGCCGCTAGGCCGCTATTCCGCACAACCACCTTTGCGGGTATCTCATGCACCCAACCGGTGTTCCCCCGACCGGACAACACCACATTGTCCACCTCGTGCGTGGTCGCGATGGTTCCTGCTACCGGCGGCCGCAACTCCCGGCCGTCCGCAAAAAACTCGCTGATCGACTGCCCGCTATAACGAGGCTGATCGTGCATGTTGCGTATCGGTACGATGGGAGTCTGCTCTGACTGTTGCCCTCGGCAACCGAGCCCCAATGCAGCCCCCAACGGAAGCGCAAGTGTGGCTGCTACGGTCCGCGCCCATAGCCTTTCGTTAAATCGAACAACGCGGAAACCTTCAACAAACCTTTTTGTAATCCTCTTCGCGGCGTATCTCACAGCGCGCCCCCATGGTCCGATACATGCTCAATATAACTGGCACCGCAAGATTCAAGCAGCTCCGAGACACGATGCTTTTCTTCCTCGCTCTTGGGTTCTACCGAAATAAAGAATGCATCATCTGTCACTCGTGCGAAGCGTTCTGACTCAAAGAGCGGATGATGATGGCGGGGCAAACCGCAAATCACAAACAAGCCAAACACGGTGGTCAACCCCGTGAGTAATACGCTTATCTCGAAAATAATGGGCACCATCGCGGTATACGCATCAGGCTGTTTGCCACCAACCACAAGCGGGTAGTCATAGCCGTTCATCCACTGAATCATCGTGACTGCCCCAAGAAAACCGGTGCATGCGGCGATGAACGAAAAAACACCAAGTCGCGTCGGTTTAAGTCCCATAGCGCCATCGAGGCCGTGAACGGGATACGGCGTATGCACATCCCAACATTTGACTCCAGCGCCACGAACCCGTGCCGCCGCCGCCACGAGAGCGTCGGGACTTGCGAACTCCGCCAACACTAGACTTAAGTGCTTGGTAAGTCCCGACCCACCTGTCTGCGTCTTTTCACTCATGACATCTACTCCAGAAGAGAATGGGAGACTCAACCCGCGGCCAGCGCAGTCTTTTGCGCGTGGGCATCTTGTAATTCCTCACTCAGAACGACCGCTGGCGCATGCTGCGGCTGCGCAAAGGGCAGCACCATCTTCACCTCCGCAATCGCAATCATTGGTATCCACCGAATAAAGAGCAGGAAGGCCGACATGAAGAGACCAAAGGTGCCGAGATACATACAGATGTCCACCCACGTCGGGTGGAAGACACCCCACGCAGACGGCAGGAAGTCGCGATGGAGCGACGTCACGATAATCACGAAACGCTCGAACCACATGCCGATGTTCACAAAGATAGAAACCACAAACATCACCGGAATGCTCGTTCGCATTCGCTTCCACCAGTAAACCTGCGGAATGATGACGTTACATATGACCATGGCCCAATATGACCACCAATAAGGCGCCTCAAAAGGGTTGAGCCTATTGTTCAAGAAGACAAACTGCTCGTATTCGTTGCCACTGTACCAAGCGACGAAAAACTCCATCGCATAGGCGTAGCCCACAAGCCATGCCGTCCCGAGTATGAACTTGTTCATCAACTCGAGGTGCTTGAGGGTCACCAGGTCGTAAAGCTTGAATACGCTGCGCGTCACAAGCAGCAGTGTCATGACCAAGGCAAATCCGGAAAACACCGCGCCCGCAACAAAGTACGGTGGAAAGATTGTCGTGTGCCAACCGTAGATTACCGAGGTGGCGAAGTCGAACGAGACGATTGAATGGACTGAGAGAACCAGTGGCGTGGAAATCGCCGCAAGGATCAGGTACGCCCGTTCATAGTGCTGCCAGTGCCGATTCGAACCACGCCAGCCAAGCGCAAAGAACCCGTAGACCGCACGCCGGAACGTGTTCTTCGAACGGTCTCGGAGCGTCGCAAGGTCAGGAATCAAGCCGGTGTACCAGAATAGCAGCGAAATGGTGAAGTATGTCGACACCGCAAAAATGTCCCACATGAGGGGACTCTTAAAGTTAGGCCACATCTGCATCTGATTCGGCAGAGGGAACATGTAGTAGTCAAACCACGGTCGGCCTGTATGCAGTGCAGGGTAAATGCCCGCACACATGACGGCAAAGATGGTCATTGCTTCAGCGAATCGATTGATGCTCGTGCGCCACTTCTGTCTGAACAGAAAGAGCACCGCTGAGATCAACGTTCCGGCATGACCGATACCGATCCACCACACAAAGTTGGTAATGTCCCACGCCCAAGCGACAGGACTGTTATTACCCCAGGTGCCCGTACCCACGGTGACTAGGTATCCAATGCAGGCGATGAGCAGCCCCAGTAGCGCCAACGATGGAACAAACAACATCCACCACCCCTTGGGCGCGGGCTGTTCCGTGACGCGACATACCGACTCCGTCACCTGATTGATGCTGGATACATCGGGGAGCAGCTCTGTTTCACCCGCTTCCGCATTGACGTAGCTCGCGCCCATTAGGCTCTTCCCTCTTGCTTTCGCTTAAGTGCTTGCGGAGTAATCAAACCCCGCGAAGTATGTGCAGCATCCTGAGACTTGGGCTTAACCAACGCAGGGTTCACGTGACGGATGCGACCTAGATAAGAGGTGCGGGGCTTCGTACCCAACTCTGCTAGCAATTTATAACGCCGGTCAACCGCTGCTTGCCTGGCCACCCGACTCCTTGGGTCGTTTAAGTCACCAAATACGATGGCTTCAGCAGGGCATGCTTGTGCGCACGCTGGCGTGATATCGCCATCAGCAAGTGGACGCTTATCCAGCTTCGCGCGCTTTTTGCCCGCCTCGACCCGCTGGATGCAATAGGAGCATTTCTCCATCACGCCCCGCATGCGCACTGTGACGTCCGGGTTAAACTGCATCTTCTTCGTTTCGGGCACGCCGTCGTTACCCGCATCGCGGCCGTGCCAATCAAGGTAGTTGAAGCGTCGCACCTTATACGGGCAGTTGTTCATGCAGTAGCGCGTCCCGATACACCGGTTGTACGCCATGTCATTGGTGCCTTCCGGACTATGCACCGTCGCATTGACCGGACACACGTTCTCACAGGGTGCAATCTCACAGTGCTGGCAACCGACAGGCTGCAATGCAACCCCTGGCTGATTCTCATCGTCGCCGACAAAATAACGGTCGATGCGAATCCAGGACATGTCGCGGCCGCGAGCGATTTCTTTCTCGCCCACTACGGGGATATTGTTTTCCGCCTGACACGCAACCGTACACGTGTTGCACCCGGTGCATGCGTTTAGGTCAATGACCATGCCCCAGCGATGACCCTTGTATTCGATCTCTTTCCAAAGGGGACCGGTGCTAAACTCGACGGAGCGCCACGCGGGGAAGTTCGGCGTCTTACGGTATTCGTCAAGGGTCGCATCGATTGCAATCGGCCGACCTTCCATCGTGTTCTGCGTCTGGGTGCGCGCAAGTTTTCTGCGGAGCCCCGTCGGCTCCAGCACGACCCGCGTACACCAGCTAAGATCGCTCTCCCGCAGCGGGGTAAAGTTAAATCCGTGACCTGAGCCGTATCGGCCCTTGGGCGCAAGCGCCCATCCCATCGAAAGGGCGACCGAACCCTTGGCCACTCCCGGACACACCGCGACTGCGGCTTCAACGCTCACAGCCCCGCGTGTCACATTGACAATATCTCCGTCGCTCAGCCCGAGACGTTGCGCATCGGCGACCCCAATGGAAACCGGATTAGACCATGACACCTTGGTCATGGGGTGAGGTAGCTCAAGTAACCACGGATTGTTCGCGGACTGAGCCGATATCATCCGCGGATCCGCGACAAATACTGCGTCAAGGCTCCCATTCGCTTCCCGACCCGCAAGCTTAGCAGAACCCGCTGCGATCGACTTGGCTACTGCAGCGGCATCGACGGCAAGTTCGGGTTTTACCAACGGCACGTACACGACACCGCGGGCAAGGAGCTTTCTCCATAACGCGTCACCTCCCAGAGGGACCTGCAACAATCTTTGCGACTCAGCCCAAACGATGTTGCGCGGATGCTCCGTGACACCTGCAAGTGCAGCCAATCCCTCGACGAGCGAGAGCGATGACCAAAGCGGCTCTATTAAGGGCTGACGTACAGCGTAAGCGCCGTCTGGCAGCAAAGCATCGCCCCACGCTTCAAAGTCATGCGAGAGGGGAACGGCCCAGTCACACTTTTCGCTCGTGGCTGTGGCATGAAAGCTTAATGCGAAGCCCTCCACATCCGCCTCGTTTAAGGCGTCTCCGATCACGGAACCCAAAGCCGAGGAAGCGAGCGGATCGGTATCCAAAAATACCCACCGCTTGACGGCGTCGACGTCCGATTTGCTGACCGTGGCCGTGGTCGCTACCTCATCCAGCGCTTCCACTCCTGTAGCGCCGAGATAAGATACTACTTTCCCAATGTTTCCGAGCGCCTCGTTGATACGCGCAGCAAGCGCATGAGCCCAGGCGGGCAGCCGACGACCCGTCGCTACCAGCGTGCGACCTTTATTGGCCGCAAGGTCTTCCGCCAAGAGCGGCACCCAGGCGGCCGCCTCAGGGTCAAGTGCGAGGCCCTCAGGAACCTCGGAAAGACCCAAGCTCTCATCCAAATGCCGCTCGAGAGCGGCAGCGAGGGCAAGCAGCACCGAAAGCGCGCTCGCGTCCGAGCGGGCCAGCCTATGGTCAGCATAGGCCCCCGTTAACGAGAAATCAGACTCCACCACATAAAGTCGTGGCGGGGTATCCTTGGCTGAACCCAGGCGACGTGACTGCGAGATACCCTTCGTGGAGCGAACCCCCGCCCATTCATCGCCCACGAGATCTGCGCCAAAACTTACCAGTACGCGGGCTTCTTCGAGAGAATAAACCGGCCTACGTCGGGCACCGAAGGCAACCTTAGTGCCCTCCAGAACCGACTCGTCGTGCAGAGGAGCGAATCTGACAATCAGTGCCTGAGGCAGAGAAGCCTTGATGCGCTTAATCAAGGAGACCACTGCAGGAGACGCGACCGGAGGCAACATAATGCCAAGCCCGCGCCCTTCGCCTCGTCGCGCTTCGATTCCCCAAGTCGCGAGCTGCTCGCGAGCCTTCTCAACGGCAGCCGGGCCCGTTTCCCCGCGCGCGTCTTTTTGGCTTCGGACTGACTGTAGCCGGTCGGGATCGTAAAGGTCGAGCACGGCCCCCTGAGCATACAAATTGGTCGCGCCGCGACTCCAGGGGTGCGCCGCATTACCTTCCACCTTTGTCGGGCGAGCACCGTGGGTCTCAACTTCAACGGGGAATACATCGCCGTTGCGGTCAAGAACGGTCGCAAAACGCAGGGGCGTTCCCGGCGTCAGCTCTTCGGGAGCCTGTGCGTAGGGAGCGAAGTAAGCCTCAGGTCGACGGATGCACGCGCCAAGGCTCACCGCAGCGCCGGTAGCGCCGCCGGCAAAGAGGAAGTTGCGGCGGGACAGCGTCGCTTCCTCGGCCGCAGGTCGTTTCTTAAGATCCGCGGCGTCAAGCAAAACAGCCTGCTCGGTCGCGGCTTCGACCGCGACCTCCTCCAAAGAAAGCCGCTTTTCATCGAGCGAACGCCAGACCTTGGGGCCAGGAACTGGAGTTGTCGGCAATACGGAAGGCTTACGTCGACTCATCGGTGACACCCTGAACAATGCTCTGGGGGATTGACCGCGCTTAAATCTGGAGACCAGTCTGCGGGACGCACCCAATCCATATTAGTAACCTCTGCAACCGGCCGAAGATTAGGCTCCGGATTGCGGTGACAATCGAGACACCACCCCATCCCCACTGGTTCGGCCTGATAAACCACTTCCATCTTGTCGATCCGGCCGTGACACGACACGCAACCAACGCCCACATTTACATGCGATGCGTGGTTGAAATACGAGTGATCGGGGAGTCGGTGAACCCGAACCCATCGAATGGGCTCACCCGACTCCCAGCTCGCGCGCACGGGCTCTAGCCGCTTGGATTCGGTTTTAATGACCGCGTGACACCCCATGCAGGTCTGCGTCGGCGGAATGACCGCATGCGCCGCCTCTTCAACATTCGAGTGGCAGTAACGGCAATCTATACCCAACTCGCCCGCGTGGAGCCGGTGACTGTACGGCACGGGCTGCTTTGGCGCGTAACCCACCTGGAGGTTTTTTGGCGAAAAGTAATACCAAAAGACGAAGACCGTCGCCACCAACCCGAGGAAGGCCACGGTGGCGACGACTTTTCCTAATAAGTTGATTTCGCGTGGAAATATTTGCATCTGCAACCTTGGCTTCTGCGCCACCTTGAGCGCGGCCGCTACGCGCCGACCGAACCACTCCGACTTGCCCGCAGCACCGATTCGGCGCCGTCGATCCAGCGCCTGTTGCTTTCGGCTTCTGCCTACCACCCGTTCCGGTCTCAGAAGCTAGGCACACGCACCGGCATTTCCCGCGGCAGGGTCCCGCCCGTGCGATGTCCGGTTCTTGCGTTGTCCTGCCTTGCGTTGGCGGGCAAACGCGGCAACCGCCGGGCGCCGCATGTTTATCGCTAAACGCGCTAGTGGCAAGACATTAAAGCTTCTGACGCCGAGCCTGAACGCACTTCTCGGCCAAGCCGCAACGCACCTTTCCTTTTCTGCGCTGCGCCATCGGCTTAGGTCTGAAACACATCCTGTGTCAACGGGCCTTGGCCCCGTGAACGGAATTGCGCAATGAAGCATGGACAACGGCTGCCGGCGCATTGGAAGGTTTTCCTCCAGAACAGCTCGCGACTCACGCTAAAATCTAGCATTTACGAAACCAGGCTGAGCGAAGTAGCCTAGAGCTTGGTGGATTCAGACCCGCAGTGGCACCCGCCCTGGTTCAAGGGACACGGCCGCATGGGCCCGTACACGCTGATCGAGCGTGTTCATGTAGGCGGACACGCTCAGGTGTTTAAGGCCCTCTGCCCCAGCAGCGCTGGCGAGTCTCGGATCGTCTGCCTTAAAACGCCCTTACCACACCTTCGGTCTGACCCAACCCTCACCAAGCTTTTCGCGCATGAGTGCGAACTTACAAGAGAACTTGACCACCCGGTGCTCGCGCGCTTCGTGGATGCCCGGCCGCAGGGCCCCTTGGCCTACCTGTGCACAAGCTATATCCGTGGCCTGAGCCTTAGCGAGGTAGCGCACGCACTGGGAGACTCCTTGCTTGCGCCAAAGCATCGTTGGCGCGTCACGCATAGCGCGCTCCAGGCATTTTCTCGGTTACACAGCGACGCGCGCACCCGCGCTTGGGTCCATCGAGATCTAAGCGCGTCGAATGCGCTCCTGTCGGTGCGTGGCCGCGTTATTTTTTGCGACCTCGGGCTAGCGGTTCCGGCAGGCATTTTGCTCAACGAAGATCCGCGCCCCTGGCAAGCACGCGGCGCACCACGCCCGGCCCTGACGGTGCTTTCTCCCGAAGAAGCGCGGGGTGAAATGCTGACTCTTGCGACAGACGTCTTCGCCGTAGCATCTTCCCTACTTCGTTCCTTCTGGGGTCTAGAGGATCTGAGCGGATCTCCACTCGCTATTTTACTCAAGACTCAGGACGGTCCGAGTCCGGAGCTGCGAGAGCGCGCACGCCAGGTGCTCGGGCCGCGCGTGGCCAAGATTCTGCTAGCGGCGCTCGACCCTGACCCCTTGTCTCGGCCAGCGGACGGGCAGGCACTGTTTGCCGCGCTGGCACCTGAGCTACCCGAGGCATCCATCGATTCGGCGGAAGCTACTCTAATTTGCGAGAGCGCGCGCACGCCCCGCACCCCTGGCCGGCCGCCGCGCGGCACCCCTGAGTCATGCGCCCGAGGCACGCCCGCCATCATCGATTCTCAACTTGCGGACACGCATCAAGTGCGTGTCCTCGGCCACACCTACGCGGTGGCGCCCCCGGATACGCCTAGCGCGCTAACTGCCGTCAGCTTCTACGACCTCGTAGATGGGGTCGCGCAGGGCAAAATCACGGCGCAGCACTTGGTTCGTGGACCGGACAACAAACGGGTTCCCGCCGGCGATCTAGCCGAGCTACGCGTGATGTTTCTTTCGACCGCCGGGCCACTTGAAGGACGGAAGCAACCGCTCCGAAAGCGCAGCCGGCCAGGACTGAGCCTCGCCCACGCCTTGGCACAACTTACGGCCAGTGCCGTTCCCGGCGTCATTCATCTTGCATCGCAGGGGGCTAAAACGTTCGTCTCACTCAAGCTCGGCAAGGGCATTCTAACGGGATACCTTGAGCCATCCGGGCAGCTTCGTCTCGCGGAGGCGCTCGTGGCAGCACGCCACCTGGACCATGCGGCGATAGACTCTGCGTGGAAACTAGCGCCCGCTTTTAGCGGCATGGTGAGTCGCGCGATCGAATCCGGCGCGCTCACTCCGCCCGAAACGCTGCTTCAATCCGCCTGGGCGATTGCAGCCACGCGCGTGCTCGATGCGGGTCGTTGGCCAGACCTCGAAGTTTCTTTCGAGGAGGACGGATTGCTTGATGAGGGCGAGCTCCCTATTCGGCTATCACCCTGGTACGTGATCGAGCAGCTATACCGCGCTGAGATCAACGCTGGAATGCTGGCTAAAGTCGCATCCGGCGAGGAACTCGTATCGATCACGACGCTGCGCGCCCCGCTTCCCAATCTCATGAGAGACGAGCTGCTAGGCCGCATGCCGCCCGGGCTCCGCGCAACGCTGCGGACCCTCAAACTCGCAGGCGAAACCAGCCCCGTTGGCAACCCACAAGTCGCCGTCGACCCATGGTGGGTGGCCTTCCTAGACAACCTCGGGCTCCTTCGTCCTCCCTCCAACGGGAACACCTAGATCTCGTCTCGGGAGGACTTCGTTGACTGGCGCGTGGGCTAGCAGCGCAACGCGTACTTCAGGCTTCTGGGCTCGCATTCCCTGACAAGTTTGGTATGTACCCGGCTCAGAACCGGGCTCGACTCTCGTTCGACACGCGGCACGACGATAGAGGACAGGCCGCCTCCTTGGCAAAGAGCGGCCAAGTCGAACGGATGTTTCCGGCGCCCGCGCATTCGTGCCAAAGAGCATTGAAATAGGTCAAACAGTGACGCACCACATTCTAGTTTCCGATAAATTAAGTGAGAACGGACTTAAAGTCCTGCGAGATGCGGAAGGCGTCGAGGTAAACTACGCACCGGGGCTCGAGCCTGCAGCGCTGAAGCTCGCGATTCAGCGGGCCGACGCGTTGATCATTCGAAGTGCAACCACTGCCGATAGCGAGCTTCTCGCAGCGGCACCGCGCCTACGTCTCATTGGGCGCGC
>SLQV01000021.1 GCA_007131285.1 Myxococcales bacterium | reverse complement strand
TGAGCGACATGTTGAGCAAGTCAACCGATCCCCAAGCTGTGCGAGGCACTCGGCCCACGACGGGGCCTGAAGCGCGAGTACCCCTTTCCAGGCTAGCTCCTACGGTGCTGGTGACTGGTAAGGGAGGCGTAGGCAAGACGGCAGTCTCTGCTGCGCTGGCGCAGGGATTCGCTGCGCAGGGCGAGCGGACGGCCTTCGTCAGTTTCTCCGAACCGGGGTGGGCAGGGCGCAGCCTGAGTGCAAATGTCAAACAGGTCGCGATCGATATGACCCGTGCGCTGGAGGCCATGGCCATCTCCCTGCTCGGATCTGGAACTCTGGCTAAGCTACTCGTGCACAACTTCGCCATGCGGCGTTTGCTTAACGCGGCGCCGGCACTGCATGAGCTTGCGACGCTGCACGCGGTTCAGGAACTGCGGGCAGAGGGTTGGGCGCGAGTGGTGGTGGACATGCCTGCTTCGGGACACGGCCTTATGTGGCTATCGGTGCCCGCGCAGCTCATGCGACTGCTGCGTGTCGGCCCGCTCTATGAGCTCGCCGCTGCGCTCGGGGAGCGTTTGCGTGACCCGCAGGAAACGTCCCTTGTGGTGGTCACGCTCGCGGAACCGTTGGTCATGAGCGAAACGCTGGAGCTGCTTGCGGCCCTGCGTGATGACGACCTCATCGCGGCGCGTCTTCTGGTCGTGAATCATGTGCCTGCCCCGAAACAACCGATCGGTCGCACGTTTAGTGAGGCTCCGGGCTCGAAGGTGTCGGCAGGAAGGGAGCGCCTTCGCGCGGTCATGCGCGCGCGCGAAGTGCGCCTAGACGCGGTGCGGCAGCTCGCGGAACGACTTGGTGATGAAGAGGTATCAGTGTTGAGCGTGCCCGCATTTGCCGAGACGCCCACGCTGCAGCTTCTCGGTACGGCACTCGGGTTCTCGGAGCGGACGTCGGACGAAGCCGCGTCACGCGAGACCATTCGGGGGTCGCAATGAACCGCGCGCCCGGGACACGAGGTGAGTGGAGATACGCCTATTTCGGACCTAGCGCCTTCTCATGCGCAGCGAAGCACGGAGTGTCCAAGTGAAGCAGGTGCCGCAAGTGGTGATTTGCGCGGGTGGAGGCGGCGTAGGCAAAACAACGACGTCGGCCGCGCTTGGGCTCTACTGCGCGCAGCTAGGCGCACGCGTTCTAGTGGTTACAGTTGACCCAGCGCGGCGTTTGGCCGCAGCGCTGAGCATCGAGGTAGGCGGCGATATTCAACGCGCAGCGCTCCCGGGTTTGGGTCTCAAGGGGACGCTCGACGTACTGATGCCTCGCCCCGAAGACGCCATGGAAGCTTTCGCTGACGCACTCTTCAGCGAAGATGCGGAGCGCCGCGCGACCTTCAAAAACAACCGCATCTATGCGAGTCTGGCGGCATCGTTGGGCGGCATTCAGGAGTTCGTGGCGGTGGTGAGTGTCGCCCAAGCGTCGGAAGCGGGGTACGATGTCATCGTCATCGATACGGCGCCATCGCGCCACGCTCTAGACTTTCTACGCTACGCGGCGCGCCTTGCCGAACTGCTTGAAGGCAAAGCCGTTGGCTGGTTCGCAGACCTAGCAAGCCGGGTGCGCACGGGTGAACCGGCGGGGCGGGGTGGCCTGTTCGCTTGGGGCAAGCGCCGCGTCGAAGCGCTGCTGAGTTCGGTGCTCGATGTCGCCACCATTGAAGACTTAGCAGGGCTTTTCGGTGACCTTGCAAGCGTGCGCAGCGGTGTTGTGACGCTCGCGCGGCAAACGGAAAAACTCTTGCTCGGACCTTCCTCTCGCTTTGTGCTTGTGGGCGCACCGACGGAGGCTGCCTACGACGACATGTTGCATCTGCAGCAGGCGCTTCTGGGCCTGGGCAAGTCATCCGACCTGCTTATTCTAAACCGAGCGGAGTCACACCTGCCGGACTGGCTGGAGGTGTTGAGCGCTGAAACGCTGTCGCCGAGCGAGCAGGCACTTTTCGAAACGCTTCGCGCCGAGTCTGCGGTGCGGGCGAAGCTCGGTGCTCAATACGCCGAGCGGCTTAGCCATTCGCTCGGCGCCATTCCCCTTATGAGGCTTCCGTATTTCGAGCGCGCAAGTCCTCTCGATGTGGTCCTCGACCTGGCGGCCACGCTGTCGGCCACGCCGGCGGGCGTACCATTCCCCGCCTGGTTGGCGAATCTCGCGGCTGACAAAGGGCGGACAGTTAAGGCGAAGTGAGCTACGGGCCTTTATGCGATCCGGGCGGTGTCCCCGGCGTAGCACCCCATGCGGAAGGACTGACCATGAGCAATACAAGTGAGTTAAAGACAACATTCGAAGCGAAGAAGGCTCAGCTCGAGGCGGAGCTGAAGCGGCTAAAGGCGGATGCTCAAGGAAAGGGCAGTGACGCGATAAAGAGCGTTGAGAAGCGTCTTTCCGAGCTCAATGCAGAGTTTTCTTCTAAAACCAATACAAGCGAGCTGAAGACGAGGATTGAGGCAAAGAGAGCGCAGCTCGAGGCAGAGCTGAAGCGGCTCAAATCAGACGCTCAAGGCAAGGGAAACGAGGCCATTAAGGCAATCGAAGCGCGCCTCGCAGAAGTCAATGCATCGGTGAAAGAAGGGTGGCACAACGTATCAGAGGAAGTTGCGGGCAAGCTTAACAGTTGGCTCAAGAAGAGCTGAGTGTTGGAGACCACTTGGGGGCGAATGCCCCCCCCTGCTAGTAAAGCATCGCCGCGTCACCTCTTAAAGAGCAGATTGCAAGTCAAGCTCTCGTCAGAAATGAGGGCTTTAAGATCATGTCTGTAAACTAAGCGAACTGGATTGACTTCTGTTTCGCCGTTTTTCTCGACTTTCAGCGCCTCTGCCGGCGTACCCGTTCAGGGGGTCCAGAAAGCAAAAACGCTGCGGAAAGAAGCAAGTGGGCGCTGGGGCCCCGCTTGCCGGCTTTAGGTTTTTGGGGGAGGGTTTGCGGGATTCACTCCCGTAAACCCGGGGGCGTGCGTGTAAAATGCCCCCCCTGAACAGTCGACTTGATTACGTTTAAGGAACGCTGCGAGAACACTGCAAATCTCCGCTGAGGGTGTTGCTTCTCCTCAACAATGCGCTGCATTGTCTTCGTCGTCGCGCCTTCTCAGCGAATATTTTCAGTATCCTCACAACGCCCCTTAAACGTAATCAAGTCTAGTTACCTGCCGGCCACTTCGGCACGGAAACTTTGTATCGTTTGCCCTCGTTCATTGCGCCATGTGGTAACTGGGGGTGTTGATGGCCTCTGCGACCGAGACTTCACAGAAGTCTTCCGGACCAGGACAGCGGTTCAGTCCGATAAACCGGGCGAAAAAACCTTCAGGCCGTGTCGTAGTGGTAACGCGCTCTCGCACGCTGTTGGGGGGCTTCTTTGTATTAGTATCTAGATATATTCCCACCCCGAAGGTTGCAATCAAGCGCATGCGTGTCCGGTTAAGGGCCTGAGCCGGCTTACGTCCTCGCCAAAAATCCTCACGAACCCCAAGTTCGCTGTGGTTTTTGCTGTGGGCGCGCTCGCCTCAGACCCTCAACCGAACACGCAGCTCGCTTAACCGATCACGCGTGCAATCAAGCGCAATCGTTTTGTTCCCGGTCTCCAAGTTCTTGATGCGTGTCCCGTCGCGCAATGACTCGAAACGGTGTGTTTGCTCGATGTCAATCGATGTGGGCGGGGAAGTAAGGGGTGAAGGTCCTGTCTTCGACCCTTTTTTTGACACCGTCTCCAAGGGGGTTGTCCGAACGGTCTAAGTGTTCACTGCTGGCCAGCTCTGCAGCGCACGCGATGGCGAGGGCGGAGAATGAGCACGCAAGCAGTTTATGGCGTGGGTAGTAGGGCACTCAAGTGCATGCGTGCTTCGGCTGAGCGAATATCGTGCCCACATGGGGGTGCGTGTCGCACACGCGTTGCGGACCACGCAGCCAATGCGCACAGTTTGCGGTACTATCGGTCGAGGTTCCTGCGTCAAAGGCGATGGCGTGTCAGCGGCGTTCCCGGCGCTTCAGGCTACAGAAACGGCTGAGCCGCACCCTCGTTTGGCGGCGCGACGCATTCGCTGACGCCGTTGCTGTCGAAATCGAAGCAAAGCTGACCGGGAGGACAGACACTGTCTTGGGCACAGCCCCCGGGAGCAAGGCAGCTCAGGAAATCGGCCTCGTGCACTTGAGTGCAGGTATAGCCGCCAAGGCAGCCTGCGGCTTCTTCGAAACAGAGCGAGTGCGCGGAGCACGCGCGGCGCCCGCGCGTCACATCGATACCACAACGCGGAACCGTAGCGACAGCACCTGCCGAAGGCTCGACGCCTTGGCAATCAGCGTCGTCAGCGCAGGCCACGGGCAGATCTACTTGTCCCTGGTCGGGCGAAACGGAGACAGCGGCGGGCAAGCAATGGCCTAGCGCGAAGGGCTCAGATGTGGAGATACAGGATGTGCCGACCGGACAAGGTGTTGCCGACGGCTCTGTGGGGTCGCAGACGCGGCCTCGAGGGTAGCAAAACGGACGAGAAGCGCCCCTTGATTCACAGGCAAAGCCCGCGGGACAAGGTCCCGAAAGGTCCGAGTCGCGCACACAAGGCAGCCGCCGGTCGACGCAGACCGGGGCTTCTCCGCTCACCTCGCAAGCGAAACCCGGTGGGCATTCTCGCGAATCAGAACATGAAATGGCTCGAGACGTACAAGTGCCCATCGTGCACGCTGTGTCTGCGGGACACTCGGCATCCTCGCGGCAAGGTCGGCCCGCTGGAATGCAGATGTTGCCTCCGTCGCACGCGCCGGGTACGCACCGTTCCGCGTTCGGGCATTCGCTATCGCGCGAGCACGCGCTTTGTTCCGGAACCCCAGGAGGGCAGCTCTCATCTGCGCCAAGCGCCCAGTTGGCAGTCGGGCCAAACACCAGTCGAGGGGCGGCCCCGCTGTTGTTTGTGTCCCCAGCGTCTGAGGGATTCGAGCGGCCTTGGACGCTGCCGACTGCAGTACTTCCTGGCGGTGCGGGGGGCGCCTCAGTGCCGCAGCCCAAACACAGAACCATCAAGCCCGCGAGCCGAAAGCCCGACCCTGTTACGGCTAGGGGCTCCAACGATGCGCCACTACCGCTTCGGCAGACGCGAGGTGGTTTCGCCGTACGCGTTTCATCTTTAGAGGTTAGGAACGCGTAAGTATTCCGCCATGGGCACCTCCAGTCTGACTTGCCGCTCCGCATTCGTGCCAGGGTAACGCAGGCGAGTTCCAGGCTCTACCGCAGACGTGCCCCAAATTCACGTTGGCTAGGCCTGCGTGCCGTAGCGGCGCACCCAAGTGCGCTGCGTGGCAGCTGGTTGAGGGCCCGATTCGCGCACGCCGCGCGCTGAAAACCTTCGCGAACTTAAGGTTTTTGAGGTGTGGCGGCAAGACCGCGCCGCCGGCCTCGGGCCCTTTCCCAGACGCGCGCGGCCAGAGCACCTTGAGCAGGGATCACGCAGGTCTCAGGCTGGCGGCATAGCGATTCGGAGGCTAAGCCGCGTCTAACTGATGTCGATGCTTCTGCCGCTGGTCCCAAAGTGCCTACCACGCTTCGCTTGCGAGCTGCGCATTGCTTTCACGGCACGCGAACATGACGCCGAGCGTGCGCGTCCGGTGTCGCGTATCCGCGCCGCGCTCGCTTCGGTTGCAGCGGTGGCCGTGTTGGGTTCGAGTGCGTGCACGGCGGCTGCAAGGGTTCCAAAGCCGGAGATCTTCGACCTCTGGACTTCGCTTGACTGGTTTCAGGTGCGCGAAGGCGCTGCCGTAGCGGAGGGGGGCGCTGCCGAAGCCATCGAGGCCTTCGAGGAGACCTCCGTGGATAAAGTGGAAGCTGCGCTCAAAAAAGCCGGGCTTGTCTACTTCGGTGAGCGCCACGACTCACACCTAGACCATGGCGTTCAGCTTGAGGTCATTTCAAGAATCGCAGGCAACGCTGAACGCGTGCTCGGTCGGCCTGGTAGTTTCGTGCTCGGTCTCGAAATGGTGCAGCAGCCTTATCAGGCCGCTCTCACGGGTCTTATGGAGGGCGACCTGGACTGGCAGGGGTTTTTAGAGGCGAGTCAGTGGGAAGTGCGGTGGGGTTACGACGCTGCGCTCTATGAAGGTGTTCTACGCTTGGCTCGGTCGCGCGGCGCAGATGCTGTGGCGCTAAACGTGCCAACGGAACTCTCGCATGCCGTTGCCAAGGAGGGCTATGCAGCCGTTGCCGAGCAGGAGATTGTCCCCGAGCTCTTGCAAGGTGCAGAAAGTTACGACGCGTTTATTGGCCGCGCACTTGCGGGACACCCCGGTATGTCAGAGGCCCAAGTGGACCGGTTTAAGGAAGCGCAGACGCTGTGGGACTCAGGCATGGCCCAAGTGGTCTCTGATACCTTGGCTGCGCGCAAGGCTCGCATGTTGGTTCTGGCCGGTGCGGTTCATGTGGCGCGCGGCCTCGGCATTCCAGACCGTGCGCACGCTTTGCTGGCGGCTCAGGGTAAGCGCATTCCTTACATCATTATCCGGCCCGCGGTGCCGGTCGGCCACTGGCGGACGGGGTGCGGACGGGGTTGCCTTGGAGAGTTTGTGTACCTTGGCGCCGAGCCGCGCTAGGGGACCGAAAGCTGGGCCGCGCCGCCGCCGTTGAAGAAAAGGTATCGACCTGTGAACACCACGCCATCGCCCACTTCGTTGCCCCGCATTGGCATTGTCGTTTGGTTGTTACTGCTTGGCACCTGCGGGCTGACGCGCGGCGTGTCGGAGTACTCGGTAACGGCCATCGAGCCACCGCCGAGTATCGAGGCTGCCCAGCCGTCCGCGTTTGCCGCGGGCGCCTCGCACCTTGCGTACGCCTGGATGATGTCCGAGTGGCGTCGCCCCCTCGGACTTTTGGCCGCTCTGATTTCATTGCTGCTCATCTGGGGAGGTATCCGAGTGGCCCGAAAGTCACCGGATGGGCGCTGGTGGGCCTCTCAGGCGCTACTTGCGAAGCTCGCGCTGGTGACCATGGAGTTTGGTCTGCAAATGCGCCTCGCATTCGCCGAGAAAGACACGCTCTACGCGCTTGCACGGGCCGTGGCGGAGCAGAGCGGTGCAGGCAGCGCCAAGCTGTCGCCAGCGCAGCACTTTGGGCTTATTTGCGCGTCGTTTGCGCTTTCTTTCGCAATTGGCGTCGCAATATTTTCCTACGTGCTTTGGCGCGTTCGCCAGGAGGTGCCCGTGCATCCGGACAAAGGGCCACGCCCTACATGAAAAGCTAGCCAGACAGAAGGGTTGGTCGCTTGACCGCTAGCCGCGCGCCCCAACGCAACTGGATGTGCACGCACTCAGTGTGACGGTTATCAGCCGGTTTCGGCGGGCCGTGGAGGGGTCCTAAGGGTAGGTTTGCCGTCGAGGCTCCAGGCACATCTCGTGCCTATTTGTCCTGTTCCTGAATGGGTGCGAGAGCTTGCTTCGCTTTCATGCGCGGCCGCAACGCGCACCCTGGCTTCTAGATTCGGTAGGTGGCCCCGCGCTTTTTTCAAGAGCGCTACGCGTGTTGCGTGCCGGCGGCGCGTGCCAGAGCACGGCGGGTAGCCGCAGACTGATGCATCATCGGTTGGGTGAGCCCAGCAGCGCGCATTCGCGTATGCTGCACCGTGTGGCAGAGCCGTATCGAGGTAGGCGAGATCAGTCCGATGTGGCGGCGCGCGCACTTTTCTACTTTGAGACCTTGACGCAATCCCGCCTTTATTGGCTAATTCGCGTGCGCTGGTTGCTGCTGCTCGCGACGGCATTGGTGGTGGTAGCCGTACCGAAGAATGCTTTCCCAGGGGTGCGTTGGCCCCTATTGTACGTGGTCCTCGGTGCTACGGCGCTCTATAACCTGTGGTTTTGGCACGCCCAGCGTTACCGTCGGCGCCAAAGCTCAACGGCGCTCGGCATCTCTCAGGCCTTTGCAGATTTGGTGGCGCTTACCGCGGTGCTTTGGGCAGCCGGTGGTATCCACTGCCCGTTCGTCGTTTATTACGCGCTGCACATCGCACTTATGGCGGTGGTGGGCAGCCCGCGTGCCATCACTTGCACGGCAGGGGGGACGGCGATTGCTGTACTCGGGCTCTCCGCCCTTGAGTTCTTCCCGAGCCTTCACGGTGGTTTTTGGGATCCCAAACCGGCCTGGGATTTGGGCGCCCGGGTCCTGGCGTACGTCTCAACGCTGACTGCCGTAGCGTACCTGGTTGGACACGCGGTCCGTGAGCTGCGTGCGGGAGAGCGCGCGGTGTCGCTGGCACGTGACAGAGCGGCACTCGATGACCAGATGTTATCAAGCAGCCTGCGTGCGCTGCGTGCGGGGCTTGAGGTCGTAGACGAAAATGGCCGCATTCATTGGCGTAATTCGTTGGCCGAGGTGCTCGCGCCCTATGCCCCGGCAAGTCGACTTAACAGCTGTTCAACGCATGCTCTTGGCTGTGAGGCAGAGGCGACAGGTCGGTGCTCGCTTGCGGCGCAGGGGCCAGGCGACTGGGCGCCGATGCAACGACGCTGTCGCTTTGCAGCACGTATTGAGGGTCAGGAGCGCGTCTTCGAGATGACGCTGCTGCCGCTAGCAAGTCGCGAGACCGAGAGTCCGCGTTGGATGGCGGTTTACCTCGACCAGACCGAGAGCATGCTCACCGAGCATCGATTGGTACTTGCCGAGCGACTGGCAAGTTTTGGCCGCGTCGCGCAGGGCGTCGCGCATGAAATCAACACCCCTCTCGCAAGCATTCAGACGCTTGCCGCGGATATGGTTGAAGCGCTAAAGACTGAAATAGCTTGCGTAACTGAAGCCGGGCCAGCGGCAACGCAGGCGGCCGATCCTCATCATGACGGCAGTGCGGCGCGACTTTTGGTCGACGCACCATCTGCCGGACGCGACGACGTGCTGAATGACGTCAGCGAATCCGCCGCGTTGATCCAGGACGAAGCGCGTCGTCTGGGGCGTATCACGCACGCGCTTCTCGCGGGCGGCGATTTGACGCGCGCGCACGTTGTGGGTGCGGTGCCACTTTTCGCGGTTGTCGAGAGAGCGTGCGCTCTGGTCTTTGCGGGAGAGCGTGATGTCCCTACGCCGCATTTGGCACCTTGTCTGCGCAAAGTGACGCTTGCCGCTGACCCAGACCGCTTAATGCAAGTTTTAGTCAACCTTCTGCAAAATGCCCTTGATGCCGTGCGGTCGCTCGGGGCGGAGCGCTCTGGACGAATCGAGGTGAGCGGTATGCATGGCGCTGATCGCTTCTTGCTCCTTGTATCGGATAATGGTGAGGGGCTCAAAGAGGAGGTCCGTGACCGGCTTTTTGAGCCCTTCGCAACGACTAAACCTCCTGGGAAGGGGACAGGGCTAGGGCTGTACACCTCCTATATGTTGGTGGAAGGCATGGGCGGGCGATTGGACTTGCGCGCGCGCGAAGGTGGCGGAGCGGTTGCGCGTTTGGAGCTCCCCTTGGCTCAATCCGGTCGGCAAGAGCTAGGCGCGACAGGGGCGTCCGTGCACTCAGGGGGGATGGACTCGTGAAGGGCCGTGTTCTTGTTGTCGACGACGATAAAACCTTGCGTTTCGCATTGGTGAAAGCATTGCGCCGATTCGGTTACGAAACGTTGGAGGCGGCCGATGGCCTCGATGCCTTGCGAGCGTTGCGCGAGCCGCTGCCGGATATCGTGCTGCTTGACCTGCGCATGCCGGAGCTTGATGGCCTGGGCGTGCTGCGTCGCTTCGCTTCCCGAGCGCCCGCATTTATCGTGTTGACCGGCCACGGTACCGTGCAAGCCGCGGTGGAGGCGATGCGTCTAGGCGCCTATAGCTTTTTGGAAAAGCCCGTAGACGCTGAGGAGCTGCGACCCTTGCTCGAGCAGGCGCTTGCCCTGCGTGGCGGTTTGGGGGCACTTGGTCGAGATGACACTCGCGGCAACGAACTCGTCGCGCGCAGCGCCGCCATGCGGGAAGTCGACCAAATGCTCGACCGAATCGCACCGACAGACGAGACCGTTGCGATTTTCGGCGAAACGGGGACAGGCAAGGAGGTGGTTGCGCGACAGGTGCATCAACGCTCGCTGCGGCGTGATGGCCCTTACGTGGCGCTGAACGCGGCCTGCGTACCCAAGGACCTATTCGAGAGTGAGCTTTTTGGGCATCGCAAGGGGGCCTTTACCGGTGCGACGCAGGATCATAGGGGCTTCTTTCTCGACGCGCACGGCGGAAGCCTCTTCATCGATGAAGTGGGTGAGCTTTCCCTAGATTCTCAGGCGAAACTGCTGCGCGCCCTTGAATCCAAGCGGATTCGCGCGGTCGGCGATAGCCAAGAGCGTGAGGTTGACGTCCGCATCATTGTGGCGACCAATCGAGACCTTTGGCGTGAGGTGCAGCGCGGAGGGTTTCGCGAAGACTTGTATTTTCGCTTGCAGGTATTCCCGGTGACTCTTCCGCCACTGCGCAGCAGGCTCGCCGACCTTCCGGACCTTTGCGCAGCGCTGCTCCCCCAGGTCTCGCGACAGGGCGCTCTCTACATCAGCGACCAGGGGTTTAAGGTGCTTGGCGCGCATTACTGGCCCGGCAATGTGCGCGAGTTGCTTAATGTATTGCGCCGCGCTGCGTTGTTCGCGACCGACGGCGAGTTAGGTCCGGAGCTTCTACAGAAAATGCTTGCTGCGAGTCTATTCACGAAAGCGCAGGTTGGCCCCTTGGGGGCGTCTGCGGGCGCAGACCAAGGGCATGCCGCCTCGTCATTGCCGCCGATGGATGCGGGGCAGACCACGCTGGCGGCCGTTGAGCGTGAGCATATTTTCCGCGTGTTGGAGGGAGAGGCTGGGAACGTGACCCGTGCCGCCATCGCTCTTGGTATCGATCGCCGAACCCTTCAGCGAAAAATGCGCCAATATGACTTAACCGGTGATACAAGGCTTGATTCTATTTAAGAGGTGCTGCGAGCAGGCCGGCATCCTCTCCGCTGAGGGCATTGCTTCTCCTCAAGCCATGCGCTGCTTGGTCTTCGTCTTCGCGTATTCTCTGCGAATATGTTTTGCGTTATCGAGGCTCCGCTTAAACGGAACCAAGTCACCCTCCTGAAACGATGTGTGGCTGGTAGAGCCTTCATTCATAGTATGAATGACGCGCGGAGCTGCCCTCTCCAGGTTCCACGGAGGCCCCGAAACACTTGGAGTCTAGAAAGCGTGAGCACTCATCGGAGAAGGTGTGCGCCGGAGGTGCGCTGGCGCGCGGTAAATCCGGCGAAGTAGGCAATAAAGCGACGCTTCAGGGAGCGCCTCTGTCCTGAGTATCGTCTTGATATGGCTTAAGAAAGGGCGCTATGTCTCAGTTTGGATGCGGCATGCTTATGAAGTGTGATGTATTGCGATATGGCATGTGTAAGTGATTGTAAAAATGGATAATATGGGTGTGTAGTGCGTGCGATTATGTTAAGTTATTACCAAGATGAATATGGGGTCGATGTGGTGGCGGATACGAGGTATCTGTTCCGTTTGGCATGTGGTGATCTTGGCTGGGCTAGGGTGCACTAGGCAGACCGAAGACACGGGGAGCAAGGCATGCGTCGACGTTACCGATTGCGCGGCGGATGAGCGCTGTGAATCCCATCAGTGCGTAGCGGACGTTCCGGGCGAGTACGCTGAAGACTCACCGGCTTCCGGTACAATCGTCGCGGAGACGGTAGACGGGCGTGATTGTCAGCCTGCATGCGGTGCGAACCAGCGCTGCCGCTTCGACACCTGCGTGCCGGATCTAGGGACCTGCACGGAGTCTGAGGCGTGCCAAGGGGACAGCTACTGTAGCAAAGACGGGGAGTGCTTGCCATACGGTGTGCCGCCGGAGGTCGTCTTTGACCCGGCATGTCAGCGGCGCGAAGTGCTCGAAGAGGTGATTCCTCAGGTGCAGTGCGAGTGGGAGGGGCCCACCGAGGCCGCCATCGACGCCGAACTCGACTCTAAACGGATTTACACAGCGCCCCTCGTTGCAGACCTTAATCTCGACGAGGATCCCAACCGCCTGCGCCCCTCGATTATTACGACCACCTTCTACCAGGGACCGAATCAAGGCACGCGGCAGTGGCGTGTGGGGATGTTACGCGTATTCGACGGCCGTACCTGCGAGGAGCAGTTCAATCTGGGCTCGGCGGCCGAAGAAGAGTTCAATACGCCGGGCTACGGCACCCAGTGGGCCGTCGTTGACCTCGATGACGACGTGGACAAGGGCGGTCGGCCAGAGATCGTCGGCATGCGGCGAGCGGAACTGTCGGTCCAGCACCCTCCCTTGAACCTTTACGCCATTAAGGTCGACCTTGTGGACGGCGAGCCTAAGCCGCGCAGGCTTTGGCTCGGTCGTAACTGCGAGACCGAAGAGGTGATTCACTTTGGTACCAACCAAGCCAACTACGGTCCTAGCGCTTTTGACATCGACGACGATGGCCGCCCAGAGTTGCTCGTTGGTACGATGGTCTTCGACCACAACGGCTGTCTACTCAATACGCCTGAACCTGAAGACGGGGAGAATGCACCGCTTTATGTGACACATGGCCCTATGTACACCGTTGCGGATGTTGATGGCGACGGCAAAGTCGAACTGGTGACGGGTACACGCATTGCGGAGTGGGACAGCTCGGCGCGCGAATGGGTCGACGAAGCCTACTTTCAGCCTACGCCAGGCACGCTACTGACGGGGCATGTCGCGTTGGTGGATCTGGGGCAGTATTCAGCGCTTCCAGGGATGCCCGTGCCAAATACGCTGCCGGAGGTTGTCGTCGTTTCCGCTGAAACGTTCAATGCCGGTACAAGTTCAACGGGCACGATTCGCGTACAAACGCTCGATGGCCGCATCGTATTTGGTCCGCGTCCTCTCTATTACGACCCGGATAAATACGCGCACGCGGGCAAAGGTGGGCCGCCGACTGCCAGCGACTTCGACGGTGATGGCTACGCGGAATTCGCGGCGGCCGCTGGCGAGTTCTACGCCGTCTACGACCCAGATTGCCTCGCGCCAGAGGGAGAGAGCTTGCCGGAGCGCCCGGGCGGTCGTTGCATGCGCACGCCTGCCATGGCGGCCTTGCCCGGCAATGCAGGCGTGCTCTGGGCGCAGCCTAGTCAGGATCGTTCTTCCAATGCCACAGGTTCAAGCGTCTTTGACTTCAACGGCGATGGGCGCGCCGAGGTTGTCTACAGCGATGAGTGTTTCACTCGGGTCTATGACGGCGGAACTGGCGAGGTTATTTTTAGTGGTTCGGGCTCGAGCGGAACCGGCTACGAGTATCCGGTTATCGCGGATGTGGATGGCGACTTTGCCACAGAAGTGGTGGTCGCACGTACCAAGGTTGGTTCCAGCAATTGTCCGAACTTCGACCCCATTTTCGGGGACGGCAATACTTCTCCGTTTACCAATAAGGGTGGCTTTGTTGTGCTGCGCGACCCGGAGGACCGCTGGGCGGCGTCGCGATCCATTTGGAATCAGCATGCATATTCCGTTACCCACGTGACCGATGACGGGCGCGTTGTGCGCACGCGTGATTGGCAGCAGAACTGGCTGCAGCCGGGCTTGAACAATTTTCGACAGAATGTGCAGGGTGATATGAGCCTTCTTGCCGTCGCTGACCTGACGGTCGCATTTCTCTCGATCAGCGAGATTTGCGGCGCAACGTTGCCGACAGAGCTCACGCTAGGGGCCCGAGTCTGCAACCGGGGCACCAACGGAGTGGGCGACGGCGTGCTGGTGCGTTTTTCGGAGGATGAGACGGTTGTGTGCGATGCCGAGACCACGCGTCTTCTTCAGCCCGGCGAGTGTGAAGAAGTTTCATGTACCGGTACGGTCACGAACACTGCAACACTCAACGTGCGCGTTGACCCCAACGAAGAAGTTGCGGATTGCCGTCCAGGCAATGATTCAGGTGTGCCGCCGGCACGCCTTTGCCTGATTTGATAGCGCCGTGACACATGCTGATGTTTGCGGCGCTGTGCGCCACC
>SLQV01000078.1 GCA_007131285.1 Myxococcales bacterium | reverse complement strand
CTCTGATGGCGGATGGGAGCGCGTAAGATACTGGGACCCGCTTAGCACATTAAGCTGCTGCTTTTGTTCGACAATATCCGAGTGCTGCTGCCTAAAAACATGGTAGCGATCCTGTGTCTGGAATAGACTTACCAGATGGCCCACGGCCTCAGTTAGTGCCGAGATAAGCACAAACAAAAGGAAAAACATCAACGCAGACTGGAGACTTAGAGAACTCCAGCCTTCGGCGACGTCGTCGCTCACAATATTAACGGTGACGACGTAACCGGCATACGCCACATTAAAAAGGGCCGTCAACAGGGCTAAGCTAGACATCAGCCGGAAAGGGCGACGCGACGATGTTACGAGCGTGCCCAATCGACGTGCGGCAGACGATGAATCCGGCCAACGCGGCGTTCCCATCGGTTCGTACCGAAGCGACGTTGTAGGTAGGCCCATTTGGGATGGCAGGGCATCAAAAAGCGAAAAGCGATCTTTATGTCCCAGAAATAGATTCAACGCGCGTCGAGACAGGAGACGGGGCAGCGCAACCCCGCTGGGCTTGCGCTGCCCCGTCAGAAAGGTGAAAGCGCTCTCCCGAAGGCGACGGCTAAGTCGTTGGTGAAAAGGAGGGTGGCTTGCTACTGTGTGGACGATGTCATGGCCGTCAGCAGCGGCGCCCACAAGATGGTCCAGCAGGTCAACAGGATCGGACGCGGGGTCGAGGACCACACACACGTCACCTACCGCCCGTTCAAGCCCGGCAACCGCGGACACCACCAGACTGACTGGGTACGCCATCGAATACACTTGCACGTTCGATATCTGTTTCAGCACCTCGTCAATCGCTTGCTGATTTGAGGGCTGGTAACAGCTGTTCACAATCACAATCTCGTGATGCTGCGCAAGGTGACGCAAGCGAAGCGACAGTTTTGAGATGTAGCCAAAGATTTCACCCGTATTGCCATCGTCGGCGAGAACTACGGCTGAGATAAGCCAGTCCACCTGGCTTGGGTTAGATACGCTTGGAGACGCCACGTTGCAGGAGACTACAACCGAAGATGTAGCCGGACAAGCCAAGTGGGCGCGATCCATTCGCGCCTGAGTGATAACGTGAGGGCTTCGATAGTGGCCAGATGCCGCGGTTCCGATCACGGAAAGACGCAGGCTTACGCGCTGACATCACGCGATATTCTGGCATCAGATGTCGCAGCAACGAGACCCGATCACGTGACTGGCGCTAAACACACCGTTGCCCCCGCGGGCGCCGTGGCACACGCAGGTGATAGAAACTCAAGGGTTATCGAACTCGTAGAATGGACAAAGCGCTCCAACGCGCGAATGGACGCGGCAAGCGAGACGTTTCAAGAGGGCGATATGAGTCAACGTTGGGATGTAATTTTCGTTGGAGGAGGCTTCTACGGCGTGTATCTCGCCCTCAGCTTGCACAAGCGAGGTCTTAAGGTGCTGATAATTGAGCGAGAGCTTGGCTTGATGCGTCGTGCGTCGTACGCGAATCAGGCTCGGGTTCACGGCGGTTACCACTACCCGCGCAATTTCCAAACTGCGTTTCGAAGCCGAGTTAATCTAGAGCGCTTCGTGGCCGAGTTTGGCGACGCAGTGGTGAAGCCTAGGCGCGCGCTTTATGCCATCGCTCGGCGAGACTCCTTCGTAGGCGCCAAGTACTTTGCCGCGTTTTGTGAGCGTATCGGAGCACCCCTCGAAGCGCCTAGTCGAGAAGAGCGCGCTCTCTTTTCGACCGACCTCATCGAAGACGTATTTCGCGTTAAGGAATACGCGTTCGATTCGAATTCGCTTCGTCTGCGGCTCCAGCGCCAGCTAGAAACAAGCGCGCTTTCGGTCCAACTCGGTATCGATGCTGTCTCCATCCGACCTGGCAGCTGCGGCCATGAGCTCGGCGTTGAGGTCAGCCTTAGCGATGGCACACAACATGTCGCGGGTTTGTGCGTCAACGCAACCTACTCCGGGGTCAATCGGCTGCGTGTTGAGGGAGAAGTCTCCTTGGACGAACCACGCGTGGTCGTTAAACACGAGCTTACGGAAATGGCGCTGATCGAACCGCCTGTTCAGCTACGGGAAACCTCGATTACCGTTATGGACGGACCTTTTTTCTCGATGATGCCGTTTCCGAGTCGTCAGCTCTACACGCTTAGCCACGTCCGCTACACCCCACATGGGCATTGGCACGAAACTCTGGGACGGCTGCCACCCCAAGACCCCTACACAGCCCTTAATGCTTACGGGCGAAATACTCGCGCCCCCTATATGCTCGCGGACAGCGCGCGGTACGTACCGGCCTTACGCTCCGCCAAACACATCGATTCCCTCTTCGAAGTCAAGACAGTGCTGGCGCGGAACGAAAGCGACGACGGAAGGCCCATCCTCTTCCAAGAACATGCGCAGGTGAGAGGTTTTTTGACCGTTCTTGGTTCCAAGCTCGACAATGTTTTCGACGTGGAGGAGGTGCTGCTTAGCCGGCTTGGTCTCGGCTTAGAGTAAATGCTGCCGCTTACCTTTCGCCAAATGCGTCGAAGTGAAAAGCGGATACCATACTTGTTTTTTCGGCAACCCTCGAGGGTGAGGCGCGCGGTATCGCCCCAAGATGAGACGCGCGTTTTATTCCGAGGCGTTAAAGAAGCGTCTCAACGACTTCATGACTTTGCGCTTGCCTTGGCCTATGCTCTCGGTATGGCCGAACAGGACGCCACCGTTCGTAAGTTGCAGGCAACCAAGGCCGAGCACCGCGCTATTCTACAAGTTATCTTAGCGGACGGGGGCATGGCCGCTGAAACCCGCCGCACGCTCGTCGATCACCTGATGGAAGAAGAGGAGGAGCTCGTAAATGCCCTGAGCGCGGACGGCATGTCAACGTCAGGGCCCCGCGGCGGAGACGGAGCGGACGGGCTGCCTGCGTTTACGGTAGGTTCGCTACGTGCCGAAGTTTAGTGTGCCTAGGACCTGCCCACGCGCCATCGGTTCAGCCGTGTGGTATGCGGTCAGGATAGGCACTGCGACAAGAAGTTATTGACGGACAAAGCAATGCAACACCATTCGATCCAAGACTCACCTCAGTGGACAAGGCTCTTTGAGCAAGTCGTGCGGGAAGCGCGCCGCACGCTGGTAGGCCGGCGCTTTCTCGGCCTCTGGGGGCCCCTTGGCGCAGGCATTGAGAGCGTTGGTCTTGAAGAATACGGTCCTGACAAGGATGGCGAAATTGAGTTGACGGGTAAGCAGGATAGGGAGCCTATCTCTGCCCTCCGCGATAAGTTTCTCCGAGTACCGATATTGTACAAAGATTTTCTCTTGCATTGGCGCGACGTTGAGTTTGCCACCAAACTCCAAGCGCCCTTAGATGGGTCGCGGGCAGTCCGTGCAGCGCACTTCGTAGCCGACCGGGAAGACCAGCTCATCTTCAACGGAGAACCCAGGCTCGGTCTTGAGGGTTTGTTGAACGCCACCGGGCGCGCCCAGGTCGCGCGCAGCGATTGGGGTACGTATGGCACGGCCTACAACGATATTGTTCAGGCAACGGAGACCCTACTTAAGCACAATCACCACAGGCCTTTCGCACTCGCCCTTTCGGCGCAGGATTACGCCTTGCTCGTCAAGCAGCGTGCCGGGCAGTTTGCACCGGAGATCGATGGCATCTTTCGGCTCTGCGACGATGGTATCTTCACCTCCCCGATGATCCCAGAGGGCAAGAGCGTCCTGCTCTCGACCGGAGATCAGAATTTCGACGTGGCAGTTACGGAAGATCTTTCAATCGGATATCTTGGCGAAGAGGGTCAAGATCTGCTCTTTCGCATCTATGAGTGCCTTGTGCTGCGCATTAAGCGTCCGCTGGCTATCTGCACCATTGAGTAAACTGCGGCAGGGCTTAGCTGCTCTAAGGCCAATCTCGGTGTTCCGGCGCTCTTGCGCCGGCGAAAGCAGCGCTTGCGCTGCCCGCCACTTCTTGGCTAGGCGGAACTCATACGTGCAGTCGGTCCTGTGCGGCGGCGCCTCGCCCTAGACTCAGGCGATGTATTGTTTGAAGTCTGACTCGCAAATAGGATGCTAAGCATCCGTCTATGGACCGTTTGTCGGCAGAGCGGGGTAGCCCTCAACTCCTTCAGGTACCCGTGAGTTTAGGAGAGGCTAGGGCGAACGTTTTGCAGGCGTTTCCCGCATGGCTTTTCCGATTTGGCGATGTTTTCACCCAGGCTGGCAAACGGGTATGGGCGGTTGGTGGCTGTACGCGCGATGCGCTTCTGCGCCGTCAGCTTGCGGACTTTGACTGTGCGACCGACGCGCGCCCCGAGGAGGTTATTCGGCTCTTTCGGCGCGTTATTCCTACGGGAATCGAGCACGGTACCGTCACGGTGCTTTGGCAAGGGCAACGCATTGAAGTGACAAGCCTTCGCGCAGAAGCAGGCTATTCCAATGCGCGTCATCCAGACGCTGTCCACTTCCACGATGATATTACAGCCGATCTTGCCCGGCGTGATTTTACCATCAACGCCATTGCTTTAAGTCTTGATTCGTCGCAGGAACTTGTCGACCCGTTTGGGGGACTCGCAGATCTTCGCCGTGGTGTTCTGCGCGCGGTCGGCGATCCTCTCCAGCGTTTCAGCGAGGACGGCCTAAGGCCGTTGCGAGCTGCGCGTTTCGCCTCTCAGCTCGACTTCGCCGTAGAAAAGGCAACTCGAGAAGCCATGAGTCAAACCCTCGCGGCCTTGGCTCAGGTAAGTCGCGAACGTGTTCGTGACGAAATGCTCAAGTTGCTCCTTGGGCGCGGCGTTGCGCAAGCGCTGGCGCTGCTCGAAGCACAGGGCCTCGACGCCGTGATTTTTCCTTCGGAGTGCTTGCCCGTTCCCGCCGCGCTCTGGGATGCGCTGCCGGATATTGAAGCACGTCTCCTGGCTTGCTTGTCCCGCGCGCCGGTGCGCGAGGCGGCGAGTGACGCGCTCGAGCGATTCAGACTCCCAAAGAGCATGGGCCGCTTGTTACTCGATGCGCATGGTGCACTACGCGCACTGCCGCCCGCCGATTCAGGCCCAGTTCGCATGCGGACTTTCCTTGCAGATACCGGGGTTGATGCCGCGTTGCTGGCCGCACGCGTGGTCTCCGCGCTCGGGCGGGCCGCTATAGATTGGTGGGACGCTTCGGCTTTGCCAGTGGAAAAGAGCAGAGCAGCCAGCACTCACGGAATGCGAGAGGATACCGCGGGTGGTCACCGTTTGGAGCGCGTTACGGCGGCGCAGCTTGAGGCAGCGCGAGCAGGTGCGTCAGCGCTGAGTGTACGTGAACTGGCCGTAGGCGGACGAGAGGTGATGGCGACGCTTGGACGTCCCCCCGGACCCTGGCTCAGCGATTGTCTAGGTGCACTACTCAAAGCCGTTATCGAGGCGCCAGAGCGCAACAGTCCCGCGGAGCTTTTGCGTTTAGCGGATGCATGGTCTGCGAAACGCCGAATATGAGCGCAGCCTAGGGCTGCGCACTCTGGGGTCTCTGGTGTGCCCTGTATTTCGGCCAACGCTCAAGTTCTCAGGATCCACACATGCCGGTGCCAAACCCCACTGGGGCGAGGCGGACAGGGCCCCGGGGCTCAACGCGGGCAGCGCGACAAGCGGAGCGATATGGTACAAGCTCTACTACTGTGTATGATCTTCATTTGCATGTTCTGGTGGGTGTAGATGACGGTGCGCGAACACTGGACGAGTCACACGCTATGGTCACTGGCCTAGCAGCGCTCGGCTACCGCAAAGTCGTCACAACGCCGCATATACGCGATGGACTTTTTCCAAACAGTCCGGAATCGCTGCTTGGGGTGTTCGCCGAATGGCGCGATGCTTTGCTTGCCAGAGAGGGCGCGCTTCCGGAGCTTGCCCTCGGCGCTGAACACCATCTTGATGCGACCTGTCTTGAACTCGCAAATGCCAAGCGGTTGCTCGCCTATCCGGACGGGCGCAGTGTCCTCGTGGAGCTGCCCTATGAAACCTTGCCGCCCCGTCTAAGCGACGCTTGCTTTCGTATCGCTTTAGGCGGTTACAAGCTTGTGCTGGCCCATCCTGAACGGAATCGCGTGTTGCGAGAGAATCGCAACGATCCCTGGCCTTTCGCTGGCAGCAAGCCGAAGCTTCTCCTCGACTTGCTCGCGTTGGAGGGCGAATATGGAGCTGAAGCGGAGCGCGCCGCCTGTGACTGGCTTGATCTGGGTTACTACGACGCCGCGTGTTCGGACTTGCATCGACCGTCACAACTCCCCAAGTTGAAAGCGGCGCTTGAAACTTTGGAGCGCCGCTGGGGTCGCGAGCGTCGAGAGTTGCTTCTAGAAGCCGGGCCCTCTGGTATTGCCAACCCGTGAGGAAGTCAAAATAGCACGATATCCGACAGGAGTTTCGCATGTGCGCGCGTCAAAGGGCCGATGGAGAAGGTCGTTCCTGACATGTATGTCTCAAGCTGCGGTGACACAACGGTGACACAACGGTGCCGGAGGTGGCGGCCCTTTGACGCGCGCCTAACGAGCGTTCTCAGTCCCGCTCAGCTCTCTTCTCGAATAGATGGATAGGCCTTGTTACACCTACCCATCCTCTGACAGCCTTAGTCCCGAGGCAAGGCTTCATCCGGCGTGCCCGGAGTATCACCATCGTCGACGTTGGGTGGCTCAAGCCCGGTTGTATCGAGGTTGAGGGACGTGTCCAGCGCCTTTTCCTGGGCACTTGCGGCGCCCGATTCAAGCCCGGTAGAGGGTTGCAAGCCGTCTGCGGCGCCCGTGTCGTCGGTGCGGTTTGCATCGAACGTGCCTTCCGAGCTAGCTCCAGGTTCCGCGTCCACCGCAGATTTCCCGCTCACTGGACCGCTCTTCTGAAGCTTCTCCGCGACGGCCTCGAGCGACTTGTCACTACTGGAGGATACGTAAGCTAGGGTTGCCGACAAAATCATAAAGAGTGCGGCACTCACCGAAGTAGCTTTCGTCAGCACATTGCCTGCGCCCGCTCCTCCGAACACGGTCTTCGAACCCCCAGAGACCGCGCCCAAGCCGCCGCCACGCCCAGCCTGGAGCAACACAACAAGCACCAGGAAGAGGCAGACCAAACAGTAGAGAACGCTTAGAAAAACGAAAAGCATGAACCAAAACTTTCTTCGAAGCAGAGTGCGTGACTCAGCGAGTCTCGCATGACGCGGCTGCGATCGCCAGGAACTCGGAAGCCTGTAATGATGCTCCTCCGACGAGCACCCCATCCACATTGGGTTGTCCAAGCAGTTCCGCTGCGTTGGCTGCCTTAACGCTGCCGCCGTAAAGCAGGCGTACTGACTTGCCCGAAGCTTCACCCCAAAGTGTCGCCAGCTCCTCGCGAATCAGAGCATGCATTTCGGCAGCTTGTGCTGGCGAAGCCGTCAGCCCAGTACCGATGGCCCAAACAGGTTCGTAGGCAATGACCAAGCGCGCCGCCACGTCTGAGGGTAGGTCTGAAAGCGCGGCCTGAAGCTGCGCTTTCACAACCGTACTAGCTGCGCCGCTCTCGCGCTGCTCTAAGCTCTCGCCCACGCAAAAGATGGGGAGCATTCCACAGTCGAGCGCGCCCTTGAGCTTCCGAGCTAGCAACTCGTCATGCTCACCAAATACGGACCTGCGCTCAGAGTGGCCAAGAATCACCCAGTAGACACCGAGATCACGTAGCTGCGCGAAGCTGACTTCACCCGTAAAGGCGCCTTTTGGCTCGTGATAGGCGTTCTGGGCTGCTACCTGAATAGCCGTGCCGAGTACCGCAGAACGGACTGTCTCCAAAGCCAGAAACCCTGGCGCAACCAGCAGGTCACACCGATGAAGAAGCTCCTCCGATTCAGTCGCAAGCGCCTGAGCCAGCGCCGCGGCTTCCGTTACCGTCAGATTGAGCTTCCAGTTGCCCGCAATAAGTTGTTTTCCCACGTTGTTCCTCTTGCCTGCTTCAAGCGCCGCCAACGGCACTCGCCTACTTATCGCCAGTGAGCGCGTCTATGCCAGGAAGGCGTTTGCCTTCAATAAGTTCGAGCGCTGCTCCTCCGCCCGTCGACACATGTGCCATGCGCTCAGTCAATCCTGCCTGAGCAATCGCCGCCGCACTGTCCCCACCACCGACTACCGAAAACGTGTCGAGAGCCGCAAGACCTTCGGCTACCGCCATCGTGCCCGTCGCAAACGGTGCCGATTCGAAGAGTCCCATTGGCCCATTCCAGAACACGGCTTGAGCACCTTGCATTGCGGCTAAGTACGCTTTGGACGTGGCGGGGCCGATGTCCAACGCCATGTGCTCGGCATCCACCTCCCCGGCGTTTACGACCTTGCCGGCCGCCGCGTCTAGACTTGTCGCGACCACCACGTCGACGGGAAGCAAGAGCCTGACGCCCCGCTTCTGCGCCCGTTCCATCAGCGTTCGCGCTAGAGCAACTTTGGTGCTTTCTACCAAACTTTTGCCCATGCTCAGCCCTTGTGCTGCCAAAAACGTATTCGCCATGGCTCCGCCGATCAGTAACGCGTCGACGCGCTCGAGCAATGCTTCAATGACCTCAACTTTATCGGACACCTTGGCGCCACCGAGGATAGCAACAAAGGGCCGGGGCGGGTCGTCGCGCAGCCGCTTCAGGCTTGTAAGCTCCTTCTGCAGGAGCAATCCAGCCGCCCGCTCGCGAAAAAGCTTCGGGAGCGCGTGGACGCTAGCGTGCGCACGATGCACAGCGCCAAAGGCGTCGTTCACATAGATATCTCCAAAGGCCCGAAGCTCCTGAGCAAAAGCGGAATCGTTGGCCTCCTCACCTGGAAAGAACCGCAGATTTTCAAGCAAAGCGACACTGCCAGGGCGCAGGTGATCCAAGACAACCTGCGCACTATCGCCGAGGCAACTCTCGCCAAAGGAAACCTCGCCGGTTGGCAACAAGTTCGCGAGGTAAGCGGCGACTGGTTCTAAACTGTAGGCCGGATTGACAGCGCCCTTCGGTCTACCGAGATGCGAAATAATCACGACGCGAGCTTCTGATTGAATTAGGTGCTCGATCGTTGGCAGCGTCGCACGGATGCGACTGTCGTCACTGATCTTTCCCGTCGAGTTATTAAAAGGAACGTTAAAGTCAGCGCGCAGCAGAACGCGCTTGCCACGTACATCTAGATCTCGGATCTGAGGAAGGGCGTTTCCCATACTAGGCGCCTCGCTTGGCAATATAAGATGTCAAATCGACTAATCGCTGGGAGAAGCCCCACTCGTTGTCGTACCAGGCCTGAACCTCGACAAGGTCACTGCCGACAACCTGGGTCTGTGCGGCATCGACGATGCTCGAGCGCACGTCACCCACAAAGTCAGCCGAAACCAACGGCCGCGGTTCGAAGCCTAGAATGCCCTTCAATGAACCTTCTGACGCGCTTTGCAGTGCTCCATTAACTTCCTCGCGCGACGTGGCTTTTTTAACAACAGCGGTCAAGCAGGTTAGCGAAACATTGGCGGTTGGGACGCGAATGGCTGTGCCGTCGAGCTTGCCCTTGAGCTGTGGAAGGACTAGCCCAATCGCCTTAGCCGCTCCCGTTGAGGAGGGAATCATGGAAAGTGCTGCGGCGCGAGCCCTGCGCAAATCAGCATGAGGCTGATCCAGTAGCGCCTGGTCGTTGGTGTAAGAATGCACCGTAACCATATGGCCTTTCTCAATACCGAACGCCTCGTCGAGTACCTTCGCGATGGGTGCGAGGCAGTTGGTCGTGCATGACGCATTCGAAACCACAACGTCCGTGTTCGGATCAAATGCTTCGTGATTGATGCCAAAACAGAAAGTCCCGTCTATATCGCTATCGCCAGGTGCGCTTATGATCACTCGCTTCGCACCCGCTTCGAGATGCGCTGATGCCTTTGCTTTGGACCGAAAGAGGCCCGTGCACTCGAGAACGATATCAACGTTGCTAGCTTTCCAATTGATTGCTTTGGGGTCACGCTCCGCCGAAACAGCGATTCGCTTGCCATCAATCTCAATAAAGCCCTCACCTGCGGCAATACTTCCGGGAAAATGCCGGTGAATAGAGTCGAACTCCAACAAGTGCGCCAGGGCCTTGCTGTTCGTGAGGTCGTTGACCGCAACGATCTCTACATCCGCGTTCTTGCGTGATGCGATTACGCGAGCCACACACCGGCCGATACGGCCAAAGCCATTAATTCCAACTCTTACAGTCATTTTGCCTCGCTCAGTTCTGAGTATTTCTTGATAGTAGGGCGGTGATTCCCGACCCGTCGCAGTCAGAGAGAGCACCCCGTACGCAGAACGCTATAGTGCAAATCGGGCACTCATGCACTCAAAGTTCAAGTAAAGGCGGCCGGCGAAAGGGTAACGCTAGTCTCGTTTCCATCGCGCTCTTCGCTCGGGCTAAGCGTCTGGATGCTCTAGCGTTTTGAGAAGCGCGCTGACACGCTTAGAAGCACGCCAGAACGGCCGAATACACGCGACGCCAGCGAGCGCAATAACCGCGGCAGGTAGTCGAAGTTGGAAGTGTTCAGCAGCGGGCGCAGCGGCCCCGCAGAGCGCTAGCACGACGCCGAGCTGCTGCCGTTCTCTTTGCCAGTAGTGCAGCAAGCCGAGTTCGGGCGAAAGCCTGACCCCTAAACAAAACGCGTCTCCGCGGAGATCACTAATAAAGTGCCGGATCTCTTCGGGTAGGTCGAGGGCACTCAACGCCTTGGTCCGCAGCGCGTGCAAGAGTAAGCTAGCGATGTCCTGCCTGCCTTGAAAGAGGTGGCTTTCGACATGTTCCTGGATCAACGTGGCCGGGTTAAGTTCTGGAGCGAGTTCAGCGCATACATGCGCCAGAATGACCAGCGTGCGCTCCAGAAGCACCCAATCCGGTGGTATCTCGAACGCGGCAGCAAGCTTGCGTACGCTAATCTCCTCTTGCCAAAGCGCGGCAAATTCCTCGAGAGCGCGTTCGGGCTTGATGCGCAGGTCATCTAGCTTGAAAGATTCGATCTCAATGACATCGCTCATGCGCTCGTAGAAGCGCTCAATGAGTCGTGTCGTCAGCGCTGCGGCTGCGTGCTCCTTTGGAATAAAGCCCATCGTGCGCATTGCGTCGATAAGGCCACGTCTTTCCTGGCGTAGTATGGCGGTAACGAACTCAGACATGCCCCGGCGCATGCGCGTAGAAACGCTTCCTGTAGCCCCAAGATCCAGCAACACGATCCGACCGGTCCTATCGACAAGGATGTTTCCTGGGTGCGGGTCCGCGTGGTAGAAGCCGGCATCAAAGACCATGTGAGCGAAAACCTCGATGAGGTCGGCTGCAAGTGTAGATGGGTCTAAACCCTGTTGCTTAAGTGTCTCGATGTCGTTGATTTTGGTGCCTTCAACATAGGACATCACAACCACCGATTCGCGACACAGCGCGCTGTGGCAGACAGGCAATGTGACCTTATCTTGGTAGGCGAGGATATCTGCGAGTCGGGTAAGTGCTTTGGCCTCTTGCCGGAAATCCAGCTCAGCTTCGACCATTCGCGCTACCTGAGTGTAGACCGTCATGACCCCGCGCACGGCGAAGAGCCGCTCGACGAGACGCAGGAGCGATCGGAGTGCGCGAAGGTCCTGCCGCGCGGTTCGGACGATGTCGTGATGGCGCACTTTAATCACGACGGCGGTTCCGTCATGCAGCGTGGCACGATGTACTTGGCCAAGAGACGCACTGGCCAGCGCGTTCTGATCGATGTGTGCGAATAGGCTTTCGCTCTCCGGTCCAAACGCTTCGCTTAGCGATCGTTTAACTTCCGCCCAAGGTCTTGGAGGAAGGCGATCTTGAAGGGTTTCCAGCGGTTGACGCAGTGCATCTGGCAACGCAGCCGCGAGCACGGAAACGGTTTGGCCAACTTTGATGAAGAGCCCCTGAAGCCGAAAGAGTGCATCGCGAATGATCAGGGCCCAGTGCCTTTGCGCCGCTGCGAGCCGTGCAGCGCGTTCTTCGGGCAATGAGCGCCATAGCGTAGCCTTCAGCGCCACGTATCCCACAAGGATTCGCGCGGCTATCCAGTAGGCGTAAAGCAAGCGAAAGCGTAGGGGCTTGCGGTAGCTAGCTTCCATAGGGGCAGGTATCTTCAGTCAGAGCGCGTCCGGCTCTGCCCCGAGCTCCGCAAGAGCCGCTTTAAGCTTAGTCAGAGCGCGCAGATGGATACGGCAACCCCAGGATTTGGAGATGCCTAACGACGCCGCGACCGAATCAAAGCGTTCACCGTTAAAGTAGTGACGGGTTACGAATGCGCGTTCGCGTTGATCAAGCGCCTCCAACGCCTGCTGTAGAAGACTGCTTCTTTCTTGAGCGGCGTAGATGGAGTCAGGGTGCTGGTCTTCGTTGACGCTAAGCGTGCCGGTTACCCCGGATGCTACCGTATAAGCTGCTCCTGCAGCCTGCACCGCCATATTTAGGGCAACGTAGGTATCCCGGGGGTCTTTGCCATCCGAGTCAATCGCGGCTTCTCCACCCTGATTTAGGGCTTCGAGTGCTGCAAGCCGGGCGTGTGCTCGTCGCGACAGCTGTGCCGTGGATCTCACGCTATCGATCATCGCGCCGCGAATCCGATAGTAGGCATAAGCCTCAAAGGGAATGTTGCGGCTCGCGTCGAAACGACTGCGGGCTTCAACCAGTCCCTTAAAGCCACTAGCCACAAGTTCCTCCACCTCCGCGACAAGACCCAGTTGCGCCTTAAGCCGGGTTGCGATGCTCGTCACAAGCCCGAGATGCGCCTTGTGCTCTTCACGCTCCTGTGGCGTTGGAAGTCGCGAACCGTTCATACAAATTCCCTTACCTCTACCGTGATTGCCCCGAGGCATTCTACTCAGCCCGTCGGCTTTCCAGTAATGAATCCCTTTACCTAGCTAGCACCACGCCTCTCGTCACTGGCCCACGCGTTGCGAGCATGGCGTCTACAGTCGAGCGATCTCCTCTTTCTTTGACTCATTGAGTCTCTCGACGCCTGCGCGCTTCACGTGTGCCCGCTGTTGCGCATGACTTACACTATTCCGGTCGCCCACGGCAGGTGCAGAAATATTTTTCGGGTTCAGTCCAGCATACACGCTCTTTCCTCCACAGCATTTGCGATTACTGTGCCGGGCATCATGGCTACTCTTACCAAGCCGACGCTCGTTCATGTCCGGCAACTTGAAAGCGCGTTCGGTCTCGCAGGCCACTGGGCACTCGAGCCCATCGAGGCGGGGAGCGTCAATTCTAACTTTTTGATGCGCCAAGATGGGCAACGCTATTTTCTGCGAATCTATGAACAGCAAGATCTCGCGGGCGCTATGCGTGAGTGGGCTTTAGTGGACTGGCTCCAGCGTTTTGGTCACCCAGTGCCCAGACGCATTGCGGCGGTATCGGGCGAGGCGCCTACCATTGAGGGGAAGGCGGTAGGTCTTTTCGAGTGTATCGACGGCGTTGAGCTCTGCCTGGCCCGCGTCGCGAAGGCGCATATGCGGTGCATTGGTGAGCTGCTCGCCCGTCAGCATAGCTGGGAACCTCAAGCTGGACTTGGCGTAGGGCGCTTTGCGCCGCAGGGGCTTGTGCGCCTTGCCGAACGCCTAGGTCAAGATCCTCGCGTTACGAACGACATGAGCGAGGACATCCGCCGAGCGCGCGAGATAGTCCTACAAAACGCTGATCTATACAGCGCAGCGCTTCCGCAAGCTGTCATCCATGGTGACCTCTTTCGTGACAACGTGCGCTGGAGAACAGCCGCGGCTTCAGTGGCGACTGGCCGACACGAACACGGCTCAGATCAAGCCGAGTCTGCCAGACCCGATATTTTTACCGAGTTCCCTGAAGCCGTCGTACTTGACTGGGAGAGTGCGCACACCGGGCCGAGGCTTCTCGACGTAGCCATCGTAATTCTTTCGTGGACGTTCCGCGAAAGCTTTAACTGGAACCTCGCAGCGGCGTGCGGTGCGGCGTACCGGAGCCGAGTGACGCTATCTGACGCTGAGCTCGCTCGTTTGCCGGACCTCTTTGCATATGCTTGCGCGCGCTTTGCTCTCACTCGCATTGCAGACTTTCATCTCACGCTCGCTAATGGTAGTCATCCACGCCGCCACTATGCG
>SLQV01000026.1 GCA_007131285.1 Myxococcales bacterium | reverse complement strand
AGGAGGGTGCCTGCGGGGCCGAGGTGGACCTCGGCGAACGCGCTTGCGTTATCGGGCACTTCGAGGCCGACATAGACGCTGCGAACCGCCTGCCCGGCGGCCTGGCGCTGGCGGATGACCTCCACAAAGCCCGCGGCGGGGTAGACGCTGCCCGACGTGCCTACCGTCAGAAACCAGCTACACGCGCCGAGGGCCGCCAGGATGCGGTCCATCTCGAAGGGCACCTCGCCAAACCAGCAAATATGCGGCCTCAGCAGCCTGCCCTGCGCATCCCTCGGAACATCGTCGAGACTAAAGTACAGCGCATCGTCTGTGAAGGGCGCGGAGCCCGGGGCATCGAAGCGGCTGCGCCGGAGTTCACCGTGCATGTGCACGACGCGGGTCGAACCGGCCCGCTCGTGCAGGTCGTCGACGTTTTGCGTGCAAACTAAGAGGCGGTCTTGGAGGCGCGCTTCAAGCTGGGCCAGCGCAAGGTGCGCGCGGTTGGGCGCGCAAGCGGCCGCTTGGCGCCGACGCTCGGCGTAAAAGCGCCAGACGAGGGCGGGATCGCGCGCGAAGCCTTCCGGGCTCGCCACGTCTTCAACGCGATGCTGCTCCCAAAGCCCGTTGCTGTCGCGAAACGTCCGCAGACCGCTCTCGGCGCTGACGCCTGCGCCGGTAAGCACGAACACCTTGTGTCCAGCGTCGATGGGTAGAGGTTGCGTCATCGGCAGGGCTTATTCCGTCGCTGCATGGCCCGCCAGGAGGCGGCGCCGGAGCGCGGCATCCCATGCGCGCGGGCCGGCGCCAACGATGAGGAGGAAGGTGGCGCCGAGCAGCATCGAGAGGTCCGTGCGCGCTTCATGCGCCATGCTCAAAAAGCCGTAGGACGGCAGTTCGCGCAGGTTTAGCCCCCAGAACGCGTGGCCGAGGAGAATCGGCAGCTTAATCGTCACCATCGCAACCAGCATCGTCGCAATCAGGGGCAGCACGGCGAGGCGCGTCAGCAGCCCCACCAGCACAAGCAGCCCGCAGATGCTTTCCGTCGTGCCCACAAATGGGCCGAGCACCTCCGGCGCCGGCAGGCCGATCTTTTCGAAGCGGCCCGACCCGAGCCGCGCCGGCGACAAAAACTTTTGGACGCCCTCGGCAAGAAACACCCCGCCAACCATCAGCCGTATCAACAACGTCGCTGCCGGCGCATCCGACGCAAGCACCCGCCCAAGTATCCCGCGCATAACCTCACAGGTGAGCACACTTCAGGCGGCCTCGCGAGGCGTTGGTATCATCGCGGTACGTGCCTCGCGGCGAGGCTGCCGACAATGCAGCGCTCCGCGAGGCTCCAGGCTTGAAAACGTTATTGGCCCACAGTCACGGAAGGGTCGACGGGAGGTGGCACGGTCACGCCGCCGACAATCAGTGCGAGCTCCTCGACGGAGAGGCACTCGTCAAAGCTCTCAAAAGTGGTGGCGGGGGACGCGGTCTCGATACGGGTTTCGCTTGTCTTCATAGATTCTATCTCCTTTGCGCTGATGGTTGCTGTCTCACGTCGGTTCCGAGTAACGGGCCGAAGTATCGGTCTTGCTTCAAGGCGGTGAGCAGCATGTGGTCACTTGTGCCTGACGGCGGCCAGTCTCGGTTGCCGGCAAGAACGTCCGCTGCCAGCGCGCCAAGCTGCTCCGCAACCTCGGGTGAGGGGCCAAGCCGCACAACGGCGGCCTCGTGGAGCTCGCGAAAGGCCCGCTTGAGGCCCGCGCGGGGGCCGGCTTGACCGAAGACCGTCGCAAGGCCTTCGGCGGTGGCCGCGCTCGGCACCTGTGCCAACACGCCCATTAGGGCCAGCGCCGCCGGTGTCTTCACGCTCACACGGCGCCTACACAGCGTTTCTTGTCGATTCCAGTTGGCGATGGCTTGGGGAAAGAGCTCGGCGATCGGCCCCGAAAACCGGCTGTCCAGCAGCGGGCAATACAACGCTTTGACCCGGTCGCGCTCCGCGCGACACAGGCGCTCCAGGGTGACGCACGTCAAGAAGACGTGCTCGAGGTCTCCGGACTCAAGCAGCAACCGCGCGCGGCCCCAGAACGCCTCGCGGTCTAGCGCATAGAGCGCTTCCAACGCCTGTCTTGCGGGCGCAAACGCAGGCTCGACGCTGGCGTGTAACTCTAGGCCCGGCTCGATATAGCGGGCATTGCCCTGAGGCCCGAGGGTGCCGCTCGTCCGCACCACGATGGTCATGGACGGCCGCTCCAGGTGAAAGAGACTGTGCACGTAGCCTCTGCCAGCCTCAACGCGCTCCACCGTGCCGCGCGTCAGCCGCTTGGACCCCTGGTAGCTAAGCTCGCCATGCGCGATGCCGCGATAGTCTTCGCCAGCGAGCCGAAAGGCATATCGGGAGCTGAGGCTCGACCCGTGGAGCACCTGAAACGCGCCACTCCAGCTGTGTGAGTGCAGCGCGGTGGTCGCGTCCATCCACGTGTACACGTGCACGAAGAATCGGGGATTCGAAAATACCGTGACCGGGGGCTGCGCCGGGTTGCGCGCTATGTCCACTTGATTGGCAATATGGTCGCCAGAAGCCACAAGACCGAGCACTTCCGCGGGGTCCACCGCCTGCGCGCAGTTCATCGCCTCAAGGGCCTCGGCAGCCACGGCAGCGAAAGCGGCGGGCGCATACCCCTGCGCGCGCCACTGGCGGTCAACGCACGCGCCTAGCTCGCGAAAAACCGCATCTATCCCCCTGTAGGGCTTGGGTGCACCGTCCATCTTGAGTTGCCGGGTGAATACCCCTTATTTCCCTAGGTGCCAAACGAAAATAGCCATAAACGTAGTGGTGCTAGCGCCTGCTTTAGTTTTCGGATCACCGGCGATGTCGGCGAATGATGCGTGTTGACTGGGTCACCGGCGTCGGCAGCTAGCCTGCCTGTGTCAATGCGCAGAGCATGCAAGCAACTTGCGCTACGTTAGGTGAGCGCTAGACCCGGGCCTGTGTGGCGAGGGTTGCATAGGCGAAGCCGGTGGCGGCAGTGCTCGCTGCACGGCGGGATGCTGGCGCTTGGGCTGGCGGTAGGCTTGTGCACAACGCCACGGGTTGCGGCGCAGGGCAGTGGGCCTTCGGTGACACCGGAGGAAAGCGCAGAGCCTCCGGCCGGGCCGCGTGACGCTGGCGCGCCAACGTCGCTGGATGGGGACGCCTCGGACGGCACGCGCGCTGATAATCGCGAACCGACGGATGCGGCGCAGAACCAGGAACCGCGCGCGCCAGTCGCAGATACCAGTGCTGAACCTGCGAGCGCACCCGTTAGCCCGGCGCCAGCAGCGGCGACCCCACCGCGGGTGCTTGAGGCGCCAGAACCCGAGTTCCCCGAGGGGGCGGACCCGGCGGAGCACCCTACGGTGATCGTGCACACGACCATCGGTGAGACCGGCGAGGTCATCGAGGCCCACGTCGAGGAAAGCGTCGATGCGGTCTTCGATGCGGCGGCGGTTGCGGCGGTGAAGCGCTGGCGCTTCGCACCGGCCTTGCGCGCAGGCGAGGCGGTGGTGTCCCGGGTACGCCTGGCGGTACACTTCGAGCCGCCGGGCTTCAGCCAGGGGGCGGCTTCACCGGTGTTGCCCGGGCCGCTTGAAGAAGGTCCGGTCACCGAGCCTGCGCGGCCGCCCGCCGCGCCCGAAGATGAAGACGCCACCGCCGCCTTCGCCGCTACGGTGGAGGTCTCTTTCGACCACGGCAAAAACGCCCGCGCGCCCTCAGAGCATCACCTCGAACGGCGACTGCTCGAGAGCGCACCGCGGCGCGAAGCCGGCGATATGCTCTCAAGCGCACCGGGCTTTTTCATGTCGCGCCCGGAAGGCGGTGCGGTCGCCGGGCGCATCATTTTGCGGGGCTTTGACGCCGAACATGGCCAGGATATCGCCTTTTCGGTGGATGGCCTGCCCATCAATCAGCCTTCCCACATTCACGGTCAAGGCTACGCAGAGCTGGGCTTTCTCATTCCCGAACTCGTCGCGCACATCGATGTGCTCGAAGGCGTCTACGACCCCGAACAGGGCGATTTTGCTGTTGCGGGCTCGGCACGGTTTCATTTGGGGACAGAGACGCGCGGCTTGCAGCTTAAGAGCGGCTACGGCTCGTTTAACACCTGGCGGCACCTCGTACTGTGGGCCCCCGAAGAAGCGAGCACGGGTACGTTCGCGGCGGTCGACTACCAAAGCACCGATGGCTTCGGCCAACATCGTGATGGAAGCCAAATATCGGCGCTGGTGGGCTGGGAGGGACGCAAAGGTCGCATCTCGCAGCGACTGCGCGCCGGCGTCTACGGGGCACGCTACCGGCTCGCCGGCGTGCTGAGACGTCGCGACATTGACGAAGGCCGCATCGGGTTTTTCGACAGCTACCCCTTTCCCACCGCGGAAAACCAGAACGCCATCGCCTTGCAGGCCTTTGCAACCTACCGCCTGGGCCTGCATCACGCGGACGGGGGCCGGTTAACCTTCGAGGTGTGGGCCGCAGCGCGGGATTTTCGTTCGCAGCAAAACTTTACGGGCTTCACGCAAGTTTCCTTCAGCAACCCGGACTTGCGCGGCCGCGGGGACCTTATCGAACAGAGCAACCGGCAGCTGAGCACGGGCCTGAGCGCGGTACACGTCACCCGCCCCTACAAGCCGGCTTCTTGGGCGGTGGGCCACGTGCGCGTCGGGACCGATGGACGCCTCGACCGCATCAATCAAGCACAGAACCTCGTCCAAGCGCCGCAGAATACCACCTGGGACCAGCGCATTGCCGCCGACATCACCGGCGTCGATGTCGGCGTGTTCGGCGAGGTCGACTTCGCCTTCTTTGAGCGTTTGCGCCTGCGGGCGGGCTTCCGCGGCGACCTTTTGCTTTACGATATCGACGACAATCTCGGCAATCGCACCCCGCGCTTTCGCCGGGAAACCACGATTGATGGCTACCGCAGGTCAGCGGCAGGCTTGGCAGCGGGCCCCCGGCTAAGCGCGACCTACACGTTGCTACCCGGACTCGATCTGCTGGCCGCCTACGGTGAGGGCTACCGCTCGCCCCAAGCGCGCATTCTGGAAGATGGCGAGACCGCGCCCTTTACCAAGGTGCGCAGCGTCGACCTCGGCCTGCGCGCTAGCACGGAGACCGTCCTCGGCCGGTTCGCCAGCAGCGCGGGCTTCTTCTACACGCACCTAAGCGATGACATCGCCTTCGAAGCGCGCGAAGGGCGCGCCGAAGCGGTGGGCCCCTCGCAGCGCCTTGGTGCGCAAGGCTCCCTGCGCTGGGAGCCGCTAGATTGGCTCTTCACCCAGGCTTCGCTCACGTTTGTACGGGCGACACTGCTCAGCCCGCCGCCCCCAAGCGCCGAGGACCCGGACCCGCCGTTTGTGTCGGGCCAGGCGCTGCCCTTCGTCGCGCCGTGGCTCTACCGCCAGGATCTCGGCGCCCGGCAAGCGCTGGGCACCTGGCTCGGCCAAGCGCTGACGGTCTTCGGCGGCGCGGGCTATACCTACCTCGGCTCAAGGCCGCTGCCCTTCGCCACAGCGGCGGCACCGGTGCACCTGCTCGACGCACGAGCAGGGGTCGAGGTCGGCCGCGTCACCTTTGACCTCAACGCCCTCAACCTCTTGAACCTGAACTATGCTGCCAGCGAGTTTGCTTTCCCGTCGAACTGGACGCCCAACGCCCAATCCTCGCGGCTAAGCGAGCGCCACATTGCTGCCGGCCCGCCCCTGACCTTGATGGCCAACCTCGGAGTGCGCCTATGAAGCCGACAGCCGCAAACCGCCCTGTCGTACGCGCGCCCGCGGGACCGCCCTTGAACGACGGGCATCGCCACCAAGGCGCACTCAAGCACTGGGCGCCAGGGTACGCGGGACAGGTCAAGGACCTGGGCCGGCCGTGGGTCCTCGCCAAACATCCCGCGCTTTTCTTGAAACGCGCTGCAGTCTTTGGCTTTGGGCGCGCTCGCCGCAGAGCCTCTACCGCTCGCGCATCGGCGCCTGGGCTGCGGGGCGGCCTGCTTTGGCTGGCTCTACTGAGCCTAGCAGGCGGCTGCACCGAAAGCCCCGCCGAGCGCATCACCTTTGAGGTGCGGGCGCGCAGCGAGGGGCCGCCGGCGCTCACACAGGGCGAGGCCACCCTGACGCTTACGCGGGCCGCACTGACGGTGAGCGCGATATACCTCTGTGCCTCAAGCACCGCGTCCATCGACCTGTGCAGCGAGGCGCGGGGCGAGATGCTCCCCGCGGTTGTCGTCGACGCGCTCGATCCGAACCCTATCCGCATCGGCGAAGGCGAAGGCTTCGAAGGGCGGCGCGGAGGCCAAGGCGACCGCGTCCTGCGCTCCGCCCAGCTAAGCTACGGCGTGCAGTGGCTGCTGACAGCTGCGCGCCCCGCACTGGCACCGGGCGCTCAAGCAAGCCTGCACCTGGAAGGCAGCCTTGAGACCGCCACCACACTCCAGCGCGTGAACTGGCGTCTCGAAGTCGCGCCCACGGCGCCAGGACGCAGCACCGCCGCCGTCACTTTTGCGCCGGCGGTGCTGAGGCGTGACGCGGTGTTGACCCTCGTCCTGACCCCCGCAGCCTGGCTCGCGCAACTCGACCTTGCATCGCTGGCCGAGCGCGGCGAAGACGAGGTCGCCCTTGAACCCGATAGCCCCGCCCACTCGGCCCTTGTCCAAGCCCTGACCTCAAGCGCGCCCCCGCGCTTCGAGTTTCGCTAAGCCCTTACGCTCGGCGGCTAAGACTAAGCCCTAGACCCACCGCCATCAACCGAAGGAAAACATATGATCTCGACACTAGGCCACCGAACCACTCTAACGCTCAGTCTAATGCTCGCGAGCCCCACTAACCTGCTCGGAGGGTGCTCAAGCGATACCTCCAGCGGCCGTGCGACGGTTATTCTGGAGCCGGAATCCACCATTACCGATGGCATTCGGGTGGCAGAGATGGCGCCCGGCGACGGCTGGTCGGTGACGTTCGAACGCTACCTTGTCGCCCTAGGCCCGGTATCCATTGGCCGCGATGCGGGCGCGCCCCGTCGCGAACTCGACAAAGAAGTGACCATCTACGACCTCGCCCAAACGCCGAGCTCGGGCGACGAAATCGGTCGCTTCGATGGACTAGAAGCCGGTCGCTGGGGCTACTTTGGCTTTCGCACCCCGGCAGCCAGCGAGGGCATCGTCGCCGGGCCGGGCGTCAGCGCCGACTTTGTCGAGCGCATGACAGCCTCGGGGTTGACCTACGTCATTGAAGGCGAAATCAGCGCGGCAAGCGGCCAGCGCTGCCCTCCTGGGCGCGACGGCTGCTGCGAAGCTAGCGAAGGCGCGGTCAGCGTGCGTTTCTCGCTGGATATGCCCAACGACACCGAGTACGGCCCGTGTGAGTCGGATGAAGGCGGTCTTGAAGGCTTCGCCGTGCCGCAAAACGGCTCGGTGACGCTCGCCGCAAGTATTCACGGCGACCACATGTTCTTCGACTCCTGCCCGGAAGGCATCGAGCTTGTGGACCGGCGCGCGCAGTGGCTCGCCAACGCCGACCTAGACTGTAGCGGCGAGGTCACCGCCGACGAGCTGCGAGACATCCCCGCAAGCGACCTTTTCCCCGCAAGCCTTTATAGCTTCGCCGGCTGCCCTATTCCGGTGACCACCGCCTACGACTGGCTCAAGACCCAGCTCCACACCCAAGGCCACTTTCAAAGCGAAGGCGAATGCACCAAAACCCCACTGTGATGGGCGAGGTATCCGCCATCGAACGCGTCAACAAGCGCCGGGATTCGACGAGGGAAGGCAAGACGCGCACTACAGATTAGGCGTGGTGTCTGCCATAGTAGCGCCATGGGTGTGGAACGTCGCGTGCGGCCGGAACATGAGGGCCTGCGGTTGGATGTGTGGCTCAAGCGCAACCACCCGGAGGTCTCGCGTGCCTACTGGGAAAAAAGCCTGGCGCGGGGCCTTGTGCGGCTGGATGGACGCAGCGCGCGGGGCCACGAGCGGCTGCGTGCGGACGCGCGCCTGGAGTTTCCCGAGCCGCCGAGCGAACTGCTCACCCATGCGGACCTCTTCCGCTCACTGCATATCGCTTACGAAGACGACTACCTGCTAGCGGTGGAGAAGCCCCCGAAGGTGCCCTCAACGCCGCTGGGTCTCGACGAGCGCGATACCATCGCCAACGCCATCGCAGCGTACCTGCCGGCGGTCAACACCTTCCCGGGAGACCCGCGGGACGGCGGCTTGTTGCACCGCCTGGACATCGGTACCGCAGGGCTGCTCATCGCGGCCAAGGATGCGGAAACCTTCAAGACCACGCGCGCTAGCCTGCACCAGGGGCTGTGGAACAAACGCTACCTGGCTTTCTCCGCATCCTTTTCGCGGCCGCCTACAATGCTTGAACACGTGCTGACAGCAGCCGGGCCCCGAGGCGAGCGCATGGACGAAGTGCGGCGCCGCTCAGGGCCGCCACCACGCCCGGGAGGGGACCGCCATGCGGCGCCGCCCAAAGTGTGGACAGCGCTCTCGGAGATTACCTGGCGCTGGCAGGGCCGCTACATCCAAGCCTTCGAGGTGCGCGCCCCGAAAGCGGTGCGCCATCAGGTGCGCGCGCAGCTCGCGCTCTGCGAAGCCCCGCTGCTTGGCGACACCCTTTACGGCGGCGTGGAGCTGCCGGGCTACCCGGGATTTGCCCTCGTTGCCCACGCCATCGACCTGCCTCATCCGATCATTGGGACGCCCCTCAAACTGCGCGCACGCCTACCCGACCGCCTCGTGAAGGCCCTGGAAGCCATCGAAGGCCGGCCGCTCCCTGAATCCCTCCACACGCGCTAGTGCGGTCACACCAGGTCAGGTGTGCGTGGCCGGCTCGCGGGGCTTGAACCCGGCCGTACCGGCCTCGTAAAAGACCCGCCCGCATACCGAATGATTCGCTGCGGTCCATGCGTGATCGGTTAAGCGAGCTGCGTGTTCGGTTGAGGGCCTGAGGCGAGCGCGCCCACAGCCGAAAACCGGAGCGAACTTAAGGTTCGTGAGGATTCTCGGCGAGGACGTAAGCCGGCTCAGGCCCTTAACCGGACACGCATGCGCTGCGGTCATTGGCTGCGCGGCGTGCGGGTCTCTGACCCCTCGGCGAACACGCAGCTCGCTCAACCGACACGTGTCTCAGCAGATTGTCCGGGTCTGAGGGCGCGCGGGCGCGCTACCGATTGACGTCGCGGGTGCCGAGCGGTACGGCGTCTTGATGTTGAGCGTATCCGGCATCTACGTAGCGTTGGGCGGCTTGCTGCTGATCGCGCTCACCTTCCGCGTCGTGCGGCTGCGCCAGCGTCTCGGCGTGGCGCTGGGTGACGGCGGAAACGTGGCTCTCAAGCGTGCGATTCGCGTCCACGCCAACTGCACCGAGTATCTCCCGCTTGGCCTGGTACTGCTGGTGGCGCTCGACCTGCGGCAGCTAGCGCCGGTCTGGCTACACGTACTGGGCGCCATGCTCCTGACGGGTCGGGTGCTGCACGCGCTCGGCGTTAGCCGCACGCAGGAGCCATTCCCCGTGCGGGTCACGGGCATGCTGCTGACGCTAGCTGCCATCGTCGTCGCAAGCGCGCGACTCCTAATCACCTACCTCTGATTTCAGACTGGGGGCGCACACCATGAGCCCTCGAAGGGTGGACGCACGTTAAGCCTTGGCAACGCCCCGGCTTGCGCCTAAGCCGAAGAGCGTGATGACCAAGCAACTCTTTTGGCTGACCGTGCTGACGCTTTCAGGATGCGGTGCAACTTGCGACAGCAAGGGCGCACCCGCCGCAAGCCCAGCGGCGCCACCCTCTCCTGCCCCAACCGAGGAACCATCTGCCATGCAAACCCGCGTCGATGCCCCTGCTTCGAAGACACTGTTGACGGCCGGCACTAAAGCCCCCACGTTCGCGCTGCAAGACCAGAGCGGCGCCGTGAAGACCTTGGAAGACGCCGCCGGAAAGGCCGTGGTGCTCTACTTTTACCCCAAAGACGCGACACCCGGCTGCACCGTCGAGGCACGAGGCTTTCGCGACAGCTACGACGTTCTAAGCAGCGCAGGCGCGACGGTGTACGGCGTCTCGACGGATAGCGTCGCATCGCATGCCAGCTTCGCCAAGGATGAGAACCTACCCTTCTCGCTGCTCTCGGACGAAGGCGGCAAACTTGCAGCGGCCTACGGCGTTTCAGTGAAGATGGGCTTCACCTCGCGGGTGACATTCCTGATTGGCGCCGACGGCGTTATCAAGAAGGTCTACCCAGACGTTACGCCCAGCTCCCACGCCGACGAGATTCTCGCGGACCTGAAGGCGCTGTAGCGTCGGACGTCAGCGCAAGAGAAGCCTAGCATCATGTCTGCAAAGCCGGTCTTGATTCTTGCGTCACAATCGCCCCAGCGATCTGCGCTACTGACACGTGCGGGCTTGAGCTTTACGGTCCGTCCCGCGGCCATCGATGAGTCGGAAGCGCCGGGAGAGACGCCTGAGGAATACGTCAGCCGCGTCGCGCTCGACAAGGGCCGCGCCGTCGCAGCGGCCCTTGTCGCGCAGCCCTCAGAGCGTCCGCCGTGGGTCGTGTTGGCAGCAGACACCACCGTATGGTTGAGCCCGGAGGGACCGCCTCTCGGCAAAGCAGCCACCCGCGCTGAGGCCCAAGCGACGCTCTCCGCACTCTTTGCAGTGCCGCACCACTACGTGTCGACAGGTATCGCAGTCGGTCACCTAAGCGCCGGCGCGAAGGCCGGCCGCGCGGCAACGGAAGTGGCGTTTGCATGGCGCAGCACCCGCGTTACCACAAAGGTTGTGCTGCGTCCGCCGAGCCGTGCGGCGTTCGAACGCTATCTCGACGGCGGCGACTGGCGCGACCGCGCGGGCGCCTACGCTATCCAAGGCGATGCCGCCGCCTTCGTCCGTGGCATCGAAGGCTCCTTCACCAATGTCGTTGGCTTACCCCTCGCCGAAACACTCGACCTCCTCGCGCTCTTCGACCTCGAGGCGCTTCGTATCGCTAGTTCCAGCCCCAGCTAGGCGCTAGAAGTCACACTCGATAACAATGCCAGAGGCTGAGCTACCGCGACACCTCGCGTTGGCCTGGGCTGAACACCCCGCCGCCGCCTCGGCTTGAGCGCGCGAAGGGCAAGCGTCTTCGCTAGCCCCTTCGATGTCGCGACACCCGACGGAGCCGGGCTTGCTCACACATACCTGTGTGGCGCTATTGCACACACCGCTGATACCGGCATTGCTGCAGTCGAAGGTTCCTGAACAAGCGGCCTGAGTCGTATCTTCGCAAGAAGATGTCTCGGATGCATTTGTTAGGCTAGAGCAAGCGGCAATCCCCAGACAAAGAAGAAAGAACACAGCGAGCCCGAATCGATAGTGTTGCATTGGTTGATTGCTACGCCTATTTTCAGGAGGGTCAAGCAGGACGCTACTGACACTTCGCGCACACGACTAGTGTTTTAAACCACTCGCGTAATCGAGGATAGGTCTCAACGCGTGAAACACGTCACATTAAGCATGTATTCCTCGTAGAAAGTGGCAAGTTTATGCGTCGAAAGTATGACCAAAGATGCCTCGTTAGTGGCGTGAGGAACACGGCTCTACAGCATACGTGCTGCGCCACGGCGGCCCAGCGCGCCCTTCATCTGCCTAGACGCTTTCCCTAGTTGGTAAAGGTCGAGAAGGTTGCTAGGGATAGGCAAAGGCGAGTCTGAGCCGCGTGCTCGGCACGCTTGTTGGCCGACATAGCGCGCGTCTTGGGTCGTGCGCCATGTCGATAAAGCAACGCAAAGGTAACCTACCAATGATCGCAACGACTTCAGCTAACCAGACTGTTCTCGCGCGCGTACCGCTTCCCGCCAACGTTCGCGATGTCTTCGAACGTTGTCCGAAAGTGCACCTGGCGGGTGCTGTGGAGGAATTGGTAGCGCTGGCGACGCGAGATGTCGACGCGTCGGGTTTTCACGAGGTCGCGTACGATGTTCCGGGCCGAGGCCGCGTGGTCGAGGCACGCGTGTGTCAGGTGAAAAATGGCGTCGCTGCAAACTATCTTGAGCCCTACATGCGCCGCCGGGACCCCGAATGCATGGTCATCGCCGACGCGGGCGTCACCCGGAAAACCCGGTACGTCGACCGCTTTGGCGCGCCCTTCGACCCGCTGCGTCAGGAAACCTTGGATTGGCTGGCGCAACAAGAACTCGCCTGCTTCTTCTTTGACGCGGGCGTCGCTGAGACGGGTCTACCCGCACTCGCCATTGTGCCTGCCAATGCGGGGTTTTTCGGCCTGGGGCTCGCCATGCTGCAGGGCATTCGACCGCTTGATTCCATCGACGAGCACTTCGAGCCCAAGGCCGTCATCTTCGTTGCGCCTCCCTTTCGACATACGCACTTCGAGGGCAAGCAGGTGGTCGTGCACAACAGGCTCGAAGGCATGCACGAACTCTTCGCGTACAACCTTTACCCCGGCCCATCCGCCAAAAAGGGCATCTACGGGGTGCTGCTGACCCAGGGTGAACGGGAGGATTGGATCACGGCGCATTGCAGCGCCGTCGAGGTTGTCACGCCCTACGATAACGTCTGCACCATCATGCACGAAGGCGCTTCGGGCGGTGGCAAAAGCGAGATGCTTGAGCACGCCCACCGCGAGGATGACGGGCGCCTTCTGTTGGGCCGGAACGTGGTGACCGGCGAGGAGCGTCACCTTATCCTGCCGCATGCGTGCACGCTTCGGCCGGTCACCGACGACATGGGGCTCTGTCACCCGAGCGACCAAGTGGCCGGCAGCAAGAAGCTGACGCTTCGCGACGCGGAGGAATCGTGGTTTCTTCGGGTCAATCACATCACAAGCTACGGCTCGGACCCGAAGCTCGAAAAGCTTACCGCGCAGCCACCGGGCCCGCTGCTCTTCCTGAATATCGATACAGTGCCTGGCGGCCGCGCTCTGATCTGGGAACACGTACAGGACGCCCCCGGAAAACCCTGCCCCAACCCGCGCGTGGTCATGCCCCGGCGTTACGTGGAGAACGTTGTCGACAGACCTGTGCAAGTCGACGTGCGTTCATTCGGCGTGCGCACCCCACCGATGACATCAGACAAGCCAACCTACGGTATTGTCGGCCTGGTTCACGTCTTGCCCCCGGCGCTTGCGTGGCTCTGGCGTCTCGTCGCGCCGCGCGGCCATGCGAACCCTTCGATCACCGATTCTGCCGGCATGACGAGTGAAGGGGTAGGCTCCTACTGGCCCTTCGCCACCGGCCGCCAAGTAGACCAGGCCAACCTGATTCTTCGCCAAATCGTCGCGACTCCGAGCACGATGTATGTGCTTACGCCTAACCAGCATGTGGGCGCCTGGAAGACAAGCTTCATGCCCCAGTGGATCATGCGTGAGCATCTCGCACGTCGGGGCCAGGGTAAATTCCCAGCCGATGCCCTCACGCCTTCGCGCTGCCCGCTACTCGGCTGGTCCCTACGCGCCATGCAGCTCGAAGAGCAGGTTATCGAACCAGGCTTCTTGCAGGTAGATCTACAGCCTGAAGTGGGCCCCGAGGCGTACGACACCGGCGCACGCCTCCTTGAGGCCTTCTTCCACGACCAGCTCGCCCTTTACCTCACCGAGGACAGCCTCGACGAACTCGGGCGCCGCATCATTCAAGCCTGCTTGAATGGCGCCAACGTCGACGACTACACCCAGCTCATCGACTAAAGCAAGCGCGCCGAACACAAGGACGCGTCTCGCAGCGGTGGCGCTGGCCTCTCCCTTGATGCGAGCCCCATGCTCCCTGGGAGCGCCTCTCTCGCTAGAGCAGCGCCCGAATGGTTGCGGTTGATATGAACATGCGGCCAGGCCGAGAGACCAGGCTGGTGAAGCCGAGGCTTGCATAGAAGGCCTTCGGTTTTGCGACAGCGTCGTCGTCATCGAGGACGTCTAGGACCATCAGAGCAATTCCGACCTCTTGGGCGGCCTGCGCGACGCGCTTCATCACATCGGCCATGAGCACCCGACCTAAGCCTCGGCCTTGCATCGACTCGGCATTCCGCTCCCAGCAGCGGTGTTGATGCGCAAGGAAAAAAGTCGCCTCGCGGCCACAATCATGCGGAGCCGGGCGTCGCGGCGAGGAGCCTGTAGGGCACCTTATCGCGGACCATGGCGTTGAGGGT